>DASROK010000345.1:0-7668 GCA_035646915.1 Gemmatimonadaceae bacterium | reverse complement strand
TGCAACTCCAGGATGAAGCAGAGCGTCACTCTCGATCATTTTCGGATCGACGTCGGCGAGAAATCGTTCGAGGGCGGGAATTCCCCGGGGAATTCCCGCGAGCCGCGATACTGTCGCCCGCGAGCCATCCTCGAAAACGCAGTCCAGCGCAATAACCCAGTCTCGAGTGGCGCCGAAGCGAAGGGTGTGTGCCCCTGCAGCGTTTGTGGAAACCATTCCGCCGATCGTGCAGAATTCTCCACTCGAAGGATCGACAGGGAAGCGAAAGCCGCTTTCGTTCGCGGCGCGATTTACTTCTCCTCGCAGCGCGCCGGGCCCGACGTTGATACAGTGATTGTGGAGATCGACAGTGCCGATCGAATTCATTCGGCTGAGGTCGACGATCACACCGGGCCCGATGGCTCCGTTCGCCATGCTGCTTCCCGATCCGCGTGGAACGAGAGTGAGCGAGCGCTCCTTAGCCCATCGAACGAGCGTCACTACGTCATCGGCATCGTCGGGAACGGCGACAGCAGCAGGAACGACTCTTCCGATTCCCGCAGCTTCGGAGTACACCGCCAGCGCAAGCGGGTCGGAGCGGTATGCTCCGCGAAATCCTGCCGGAGGCAGATGGCAGCTGGTCAACTTGTATCTCTTATAAACCGAGAGCGTTCACTCTCGGCGGATTCTGGCTGTAGTCGTAAAAGCCTTTGCCGGATTTTTTTCCGTACATGCCGGCGATGACCATCCGCTTCAGCAAAGGCGGCGGAGCATAGCGCTTCTCGCGATACTCGGCGAACATGATCTCCGCGATCTTGTAGGTGGTATCGAGTCCAACGAAGTCCAGGAGCGTAAAAGGTCCCATCGGATGTCCTGCACCAAGCTGCATTGCCTTGTCGATGTCTTCAACCGACGCGACGTTCGACTCGAGTGCATTGATTGCGTCGAGCATGTAAGGGATTAGTAGCAAATTGACAATAAATCCCGAATTGTCCTTTGCTTTTACCGGCTCCTTCCCGAGTTTTTTTGCGAACTGAAAGGCAGTCTCCGCCGTGTCGTCGCTGGTAGTGATTGTGCGCACGACTTCGACGAGCTTCATCAGCGGAACCGGATTGAAGAAGTGCAGGCCCAGCATTTTTTCCGGCCGGCCGCAGGCGGCGGCCATTGCCGCGATTGTGAGACTCGACGTGTTGGATGCGAAGATCGTATCGGTGCCGCAAACTTCGTTGAGATCCTTCCACATCGCGTTTTTCATCTCGAGATCTTCGACGACTGCCTCGATCACGATGTCACAGTCGGCCAGCTTTGCGAGATCCGTTGTAAATGACAGCTTCGACAAAGCGGCGTCACGCTGCCCGGTAGTGACTTTCCCTTTCTCTATGCCTTTGGCGAGTGTCTTGTCGATTCCGGATTTCGACTTCTCGATGATGGCATCGGATATTTCACGCACGACTGTGTCGAATCCGGCAATTGCGGAAACCTGAGCGATTCCGCTGCCCATCAGTCCGCCGCCCAGCACGCCCACTTTCCGTATTTCCTTCACTTGATTCTCCGCGTGTTGCTGAACTCGAGTCTGTCGAGTGTCTGCTCGAGGGCGAGTTGTGCTTTCATCACCACGTCGCGATGGCCCTTGCCGATCTGATATCCAGCCGCAGCGCCCGCAAGAGTAGGCACTGCTGCTGCTCCGCCGATGACCATAAAAGCTTCAGGTGCAGCGAGTAGCGATCCGAGAACAGCGATCACTCCGCTGCCGAGTATTCCTGCGACGAGCGCGCCGCCTCCGACACGTACGCGAGAGCCTCTGCTCTCGCTTAAATCAGCGTCGAGTCTGACCAGGACTCGGTCAGCATCGACAGGAATTATTGTCGCCGCAACCTGAGTCGCGCGCATGAGATGGTACCCGCGCCCCTGAAGATTCAGATTTCGCTGAACCGTTCCAAGAAATCCTGTCTTCGGTTCCCACGTGATGCGATCGGGAAATCTCCGCTGCACGCGGAGACACTCCTCGCGCTGCATCCACGAATCGATTGCAGCGAGAATCTCTTCGGGATTTCCCCGCACGGCTCTCGTTGCAGTCGCGATTGCAGGCCCTGTGATGCTGGCGACGAAGCCTGACTCTTCTGGTACAATGACTCTCGATCGCTCTTCAGCGAGAGCCTGCGTGAGAGTCTCCCTGCTTATCCCCGCTTCCTTTCCAATCTCGATGAGCTCCGCTTCAGTGAGCATCCCGGTCTGATCGGCGCGCGAGCCCGAGGCCTGGAGCTCGGTTGCGCGCGCAAGGATCCGCTCGATCGCGGTTCGGTCCAGCGGAGCTTTTGCGGGGAGGTTCTCAGCCATGATCTGAAAAATACCAGAACTCCGGTACCACGTGCCGGTTACTGCGCTGATACTGCTACCCGGTACCGCAGATCTGGTTGGAAAGATTCAGATTCCGCCGAGTACTATGTCGATCTGTCGTGCGATGGCGTCGCGAATTGCATCGGGCAGGCTGAAAACAGACGTAAATGATCCGCCGGCACGATTTGCCGAGCGCAGGTAGTACGCCTGATACCCGGCGGTGAGCTCGGGCGCGACCTTCTGCAGCAGCATCGCTCCTGCGCGTACGGTACCGGCTGCAACGAATCGGTCCGTCATTCCTTCGCGTGTCTGCGTCGGAGTTACGTTGTCTGTCACTGCGGTCTGTACGAGCTGGCCGACGAGCTCGTGAGCGATGACGTAGATCGCTTCATCTGCGTCGGCAGGTCTCATCGGAAATGTCACAGCAGTGGAGTTCTGCTGTTTACCGGCCGTGAGCGTGCGGCCTTCGCCATCGAGCGGAAGCGACAGTATCACTTCGCCGCCGGCCTGCGACGTGTTGTTGAGGAATCGCTCGAACCGCGGGCGATATGTGTTCTGCCAGTGATCGCGCACGGTCGACAGAACGGTCCCGCGCTCGCGCTGCTGCTGATCCCAATACGCGCGGTAGAAGCGATTGTTCTCATCCCGGATAGACTGCACAAAGAGCCGAGCCCACTCGCGATCGGCCGGAAGAGGGAAGTAGCCCGCGAGAAGCTGAATCAGATTTGCTGTTTCCTGGTTGCTCGCGGCGCGCGGGTTTCCATCAGAGCGCTCGAACAAGTCCATCACCTGGACGAGCTCGTCGAGCGAGGAGAAATAAAGCGGAACGAACTGCGCGTTCACGAGTCTCGAGTTCGCTGCAAAGCGATTGCGAAGGTTGCTGATGTTCGCATCGAGCTGCGTCGTTACGTTCGACCTTCGCTTGAGATCGTTCATCTCCGCTTTGTAGCCGCGGCGGAAAAACGGAACGAGAGTGGTGTCGTCCTGGATCATCGCAAATCCATGGAGCCACAGATCGACGTGCTCGTATGTGTTGATCGGCCACTGAGTCGGCGGCGTTGTATTCGTCTGGTCGGATGTATCCGTACTGCCAGTGCCGCCCATTGTTGCGCAGCCCGCAAGCATCAGGGTCGCGGCAACGGATCGCGCTTTGGAAAAACGCATTTTTGAATCTCCGTGCTAGTTTATTGCCTCCACAATCAGCGCGATGCCCTGGCCACCGCCGATGCACGCGCTGCCAAGGCCGTAGCGCTTTCCCTCAGCACGGAGTGTATGCAGTAGATGGGCCGTGATTCTGGCGCCAGACGCGGCAAGCGGGTGGCTCAGCGCAATCGCGCCGCCCTGCCGGTTCAGCTTTTCGCGCGGGATCCGTAGCTCCTTCTCCACAGCACACGCCTGCGCCGCAAAAGCCTCGTTGACTTCGATGATGTCCATGTCGTCGAGCGTCAGTCCGGCCTTGGTGAGAGCTTTCTTCGATGAAGGGACTGGTCCGATGCCCATGACTTTTGGATCGACGCCGGCGATTCCCCAGGAGATCAGCCGACCGAGCGGCTTGAGATTACGGTCGGCTGCGAACTTTGCACTGGAGATGATCATTGCTCCTGCGCCGTCGCCAATGCCCGATGCATTTCCCGCTGTGACTACGCCATTCTCCCTAAAGACGGGCTTCAGCTTCGACAATCCTTCCAGGGTGGACTCGGGACGAATGTGTTCGTCTTTCTCAAACAGCTCATCCTTCCGCGTTTTTGGATTTCTTATCGGCACGGGAACGACTTCGTCCTTGAAAGCGCCCGCCGTCCACGCATCGCGTGCGAGCTGCTGTGATCTCAGAGCAAACTCATCGACGCACGATCGGTCGAGTTTGTAGAGGTCAGCGAGATTTTCCGCGGTCTCACCCATTGCGAGCCCGGCATACGTGTCAGTCAGTGCCGCCCACAGCGTATCCTCGAGCGCCGGAGTTTTTCCGAGAGGAATTCCCCATCTCACGCGCGCAACGTGCGGCGCCTGCGACATCGAGTCTGCGCCGCCGACGAGACATACGCTCGAATCTCCGAGCATGATTTCCTGCGCCCCGCTCACGACCGACTGAAACCCGGATCCGCACAGGCGATTCAGCGTAAGTGCCGACGACTCTTCCCTGCATCCTGCCTTGAGCGAAACGTGTCGCGAGAAGTAAGCTGAATCCGACGTAGTGTAGAGAACGTTGCCGAGTATCGTGCTGTCGATGTCGGCGGCGTCGATGCCGGCGCGCCTGATTGCTTCCTTAGCTGCGACAGTGGTGAAGTCTGTTGCGGTAACATCCCTGAGACTTCCGCCGAACGTGCCGAAGGGAGTTCTGACTGCGGAGAGGAATACTACGCCGAGGGTTTGTGTCAGCATTCAGTATTCAGCATTCGTCGTCAGCCCACTCCGCGACCGCACGTAACACAGAACTTCCATCCTTTCTCGAGCTCGCTTCCACACGCAGGACAACGCGACACGGAGAGATTGTTTCCGCAATGCGGGCAATACACGACCGAGCGGCCTTCAGGAAGAGTTCCGCCGCAGAAGCGGCAACCCTCCGGAACTGTCGCATTCATCATGGATGACAGCGCTGCGCTCGGTGTAATCCTTGATGTTTCGGGAGGCGAAGGAGCAGCTGCCGGCGCGGGCGGCGCCGACGCAACGGGGAAAGTCTTGTTGATCGCCGGTGATGGCGGCGATGAAGACTGAGTCTCCGCGGCTTCGTCGTCACCCGATGCAGTGAGCGCACGAATCCGGCGCAGTGCCTCAGGCGCGAGTGAGACTTTCGCCGATGCAAAATCGCGGAACGCGCCCGGATCACCGTGGCCCGCCTTAAGCTCTGCTATGAGCTTGTCGCGCATTGCCTGATCGGCGAGCAGATAATCTCTCTCGCCCGAAAGAAGTCTCGAGACCGCAATCTCATAATCCTGATTTGTCTCGATGCCGAGCTCGCGCCGGTGATGGCGGTAGGGAATGAGCGTCTCGTACAGCTCCTGAACAGTGAAGGGGAGCGTGAGATACTCCGAGTGACGGTGCCTGATGTTGCTGACCAGGCGATGAAAAACTCTGTCTAGATCGTCCATACTTTTGGCGATGGATTGAAGTCCCCTGCTTCAGGAAACGGCGCCGTTTCCGCGATTCCCCTCTTCTGCTCTCTGATCCCATTCATCGAATTGCGATGCAACGAGCCCATCCGAGCACGACTGCTCAGCCGCCGCTCGTGTCGCAAGATGATTTGCATACTCGTTCTGCGGCTGACCGTTGTGCCCGCGTACCCACTTCCACTGAGTTTCGAACGGCGCAACCGCGGCAACCGCTCTCTGCCAGAGAGCGAGATTTTCGATGGGACCTCCCTTGCGTCTCCAACCTCTCGCAATCCAACCGTGAACCCACGATCGCATTCCTTCGACAATGTACTTCGAGTCGCTGGTGAACACGACGCGAAACGGACGGTTCATTTTCGCCAGCTCGCCGAACGCTTCGATGACGGAGTGCAGCGCCATCCGATTATTGGTAGTCGCGGGCTCTGATACCCAGTAGTCGAATCTCGATCGATCTGCAAACTCGATTACCCCTCCTGCGCCTCCAGGATTCGATCCTTCACGTCCGTTGCCGAGGCATGATTCGTCCGCGTAGATCGCTGTAATCTCTGCGTTTCTGCGCTCTGTTACTTCAGCGTGCGCCGCAGGCGCCTCTGATACCTCTGGTTTCATCACGAGGTCGGAACCACATCGAGGCGATCTATCTCGTCGAGATACACCGTAATCTCTTCACCAGTAGTCGGATGAAGAATGGACACTGCTTCCCGCTGCCCTTCCGACCAGAGCTTTTTCGGAACTCCAACGTATTCGGTTCCGCGACGGCGAATAGAAATGCGCCTGCCGTGAGTGATCGCGCTTTCGAGCGCGTCATACTGCCTGTGATTCAGCTGCTTCAATCTTTCTCCAGCATCCAGTCCAAAGCCACACGGGTAAGAACCCGCGTCGCCTTTTCAATTTCATCTATTGGCACAAATTCTTCCGCCGCGTGCGCAAGCGCGATGTCACCGGGACCAAAGCACACTGCAGGAATTCCTGCGGCGTTCAACAGCGCGGCGTCGGTCCATGCACTCAGTCCCTCTACCGGCGCGCTCAGATTCTCCTCGTCCAGGGCCTTTACCAGCGCGCGCACAACCGGCGCATCGATCCCGACGTCACTCGGCTCCTGTGCCGCTATCAATCTAACGGTCGTATCGAGCTCCGGTCTCCGTGCGCGAACCTGCTCGCAGATCGACTGCAGCTCCGCGATTGAATCCTCCGCTGATTCTCCCGGGATCGTCCTGCGCTCGATTCGAAGAATGCATTTGTCGGGATACGTGGACATTCCGATTCCGCCGACTATTGTCGACGCGTGAATCGATCCGCGACCGAGTAGCGGATGCGTGCGATTCTGGAGCGCGCCTGCGTCGAGCTCGTCAACTGCGGCCAGCACGAGACCAGCGTGACGAATTGCATCGATTCCAATGTCCCACCTGCTGCCATGAGCGGCGCGTCCGGTGAATTCAATCTCGGACCAGACAAATCCGCGATGCGCCGGACAAATCGCAAGGCGCGTAGGCTCAGTGAGAATTGCATGCTCTGCACGAATTCCGCTGTCCAGCATCGCGCGCATTCCAAGGCTTTCGTATTCCTCGTCCGAGACCGCTGTAATCATGATCTGCCGTGCCGCTGAAGCGCCTGCCTGTTGCGATGCAGTAAGCGCGGCGACGCACATGGCTGCGACGCCGGATTTCATGTCGCATGATCCGCGTCCGTACAATCGGCCGTCTGTCATATCGCCGGAAAAGGGATCGTGCGTCATCCCTTCGACGCCTACAGTATCAAGATGTCCCGCGAACATCATCGCGGGGGATCCGGAAGGTCCGATGCGAGCGACAAGATTCGGTCGATCGGATTCGCCGACCTCTACGGAAAAACCCCAATTCTCGAGGACTCGCCCCAGTGCCAGCGCAACGTTGCGCTCACCGGGACCATCGGCTGAAAGAGTGGGGTTCCGCGAATCGATCTGGACGAGCGCGCGAGTTAGCGCGACTGCGTCTTCCTGCTTCACTTCCTACTTCCGCTTCGACTTCGCTGCGGGCTTCCTTGCGGCAGGTTTTGACGGAGCGGGCTTTTTCGCAGGCGCCTTCTTTGCCGGGGCTGCTTTTTTCGCGGCTGGTTTTGGAGCTGGTTTCGCTGGCTTCGACGCAGGCTTTGCGATGGTTGCCGGTTTTGTGTGCGAAACCGGGGCAGCGGCAGCCTTAGGCGGAGCCGAAACTGCTTTCGCCGGAGGTGGCGGCGGTGCTGCCTTGCGTTTCGGCTGATGTTCCTC
>DASROK010000344.1:0-2501 GCA_035646915.1 Gemmatimonadaceae bacterium | reverse complement strand
GCACGCTCACCGCTCGTGCCATTGCGGACCTCGTAGGCGGAGAGCTGCGCGGCGACGGTTCCACCGAGGTCGACAGTGTCGCACCTCTCGGGCGGGCAGCAGAAAATCAGCTGAGCTTTCTCGCAGACGGACGCTATGCACCCGCGTTTGCGGAATCGCTTGCCGGGATTGTGTTGATCACGCCCGATCTTGCTGAGACGCCCGGCGCTGCACCGGCGCGCGTTGTGGTCGACAAACCGCAGGAAGCCATGCTGCAGCTTCTGCCCAGACTTTATCCTGTTGCCGCCCATTCACCTTCGATAGATCCTACGGCGCGCATTGGACGCGGTGCAGCAATTGGCGCCGGCGTTACGCTTGAACCGTATACTGTGATTGGTGACGGTGCGACGATTGGCGACGGCGTCTGGATTGGATCTGGTTGCGCTGTGGGCAAGGGCGTCAAAATCGGAAAAGGATCGAGGCTCTTTCCAGGCGTGACGATCTATTCCGGTTCTGAGATTGGTGAGAGGTCCGTGTTTCATTCCGGTGTCCGCATCGGGTCGGATGGGTTCGGCTACGTGTTTGCCTCGGGAGCACACCAGAAAATTCCACATGTCGGCCGATGTATCATCGAGAACGACGTCGAGGTGGGAGCGAATACGACGATCGATCGGGGAAGCATCGACGATACAGTGATTGGCGCAGGAACCAAGATCGACAATCTCGTGCAGATTGGTCACAACGTAAAAATCGGAAAACTTTGTCTGATCATGTCGCAGGTAGGTGTTGCCGGGTCAACCACTATAGGTGACGGATGCGTGCTCGCAGGACAGGCCGGGCTTGGCGGTCACATTGTGATCGGCGCGGGAGCCCGTATCGGTGGGCAATCGGGCGTGTTTGGGAATGTCCCTCCTGGTGAAACCTGGTCAGGCTATCCTGCGCGCCCTCATCGCGAGTCACTGCGCGCAACCGGCGCATTGTTCAAGCTCGCGGAGATGATCAACGATCTCGAGAAGATCATCGAGGATCGGGGAACGAAGTGACGCGCTATACCGTTGCAGAGCCGTCGACACTCGAGGGTGTCGGCCTTCATCTCGGAGAGCCGTGCAGGCTGACCTTCAGGCCGGCGGAGTCTGGAGAGGGAATTGTGCTCAGGCGCATCGACATCGCTGGTTCCGCACCGATACGGGCAACCGTAGAGCAGGTAACCGAGACAGAGCGCAGAACCCAGCTTGGCAACGGCGAGAACACTGTCCACACGGTCGAGCATGTGCTCGCCGCAGTTGCCGCAATGGGCGTGGACGATCTCATCATCGAGATGGACGGACCCGAGCCGCCAATACTCGACGGAAGTGCTGCGCCGTTCTTCGAGTCGCTGGCGCGCTCCGGACTTGCGGCACTCGATGGTCAACCGGAGATTCTGACACTCACCGAGCCGGTGAGAATTATCGACGGCGAATCGGTGTACGAAGCATTCCCGTCACAGGGTCTCGAGCTCGATGTCACGATCGAGTTTCCTCATCCGATGATTGGCAGACAGTCCACGCGGCTGTGCGTCAATCGCGATTCTTTCGAGTCGGAGCTCTCGGCAGCAAGGACGTTCGGTTTTGTGAACGAAGTCGAGTGGCTGCGGTCGCGAGGCTTGATAAAGGGCGCGTCAATCGAGAATGCAGTAGTTCTCGACGATGCTGGAATTGTGAGCGGGCCGCTTCGCTGGAGCGATGAGTTCGTTCGTCACAAGGCGATGGACTGCGTGGGTGATCTTGCGCTCGCTGGAGCCAGAGTGCGCGCGCGAATTGTCGCCCTGAAGCCAAGCCATCGCGGAACCGTCACGCTGGTGCGCGAAATGATCAAAGCGGGAAAGATGCAGACGGGCAACGGAGCGCCGGCGGCACCGGCCAAACAGGAAAAAGAGGAACCCTCGGTGTACGGAATCGAAGAAATCATGCGGGTGCTCCCGCATCGCTATCCATTCCTTCTCGTCGATCGAATTCTCGAGATCGAACCGAACAAGCGCGTGGTCGGGATCAAGAACGTGACGATCAACGAGCCGTTCTTCCAGGGACATTTCCCCGGCCATCCAATCATGCCCGGCGTTCTCATCGTCGAAGCGATGGCCCAGGTTGGCGGAATGCTCCTGCTCGGGCCGATGGAAGATCCAGAATCGAAAGTCGTGTACTTCATGTCGCTCGACAATGTTCGCTTCCGGAGACCCGTAAAGCCGGGCGATCAGATCATTTTCGAAGTGGAGATAATTCAGATTCGCGGAAAGATCGCAAAGACTCGCGGAGTTGCGCGCGTCGATGGAGAAGTCGTAGCCGAGGCCGAGATGGCGGCGATGGTTCGCGATAGATGAAGAAAGGTGGCATTCACCCGACAGCTATCATCTCGCCACACGCACAGCTTGGTGAGCGCGTGGACGTCGGGGCGTTTGCGATTGTCGGTGATGGCTGTGAAGTAGGTGACGACTGCCAGCTTCACGCGCGCTCGACACTCGAGCAGGATGTGAAGCTCGGCAAGGG
>DASROK010000343.1:0-2539 GCA_035646915.1 Gemmatimonadaceae bacterium | reverse complement strand
AACCCACGGCTGGCCGAACGCACCCCGTGCAATCATCACCGCCGCACACCCGGTCTCTTTCCACATCCTGAAAGCATCCTCGGCAGTCTTGATGTCGCCGTTTCCAATCACGGGAATCTCGAGTGCATCGACTACCGCTGCGATTTCCTCCCAGCGAGCGTTCCCGCTGTACATCTGCGTCCGCGTGCGAGGATGCAGCGCGAGCGCACGCGCGCCCGCATCCTGACATCGAAGCGCGATCGCAACAGGATCACGCATCTCCTCGCTCCACCCGCTCCTGATCTTCACGGTCACAGGCAAATGCGTCCGCGAAGAAACCGCGCGGATCACACTCTCGACGAGATTCAAATCCTTGAGGCAGCCGGATCCGCCATTGCGACGGACAACCTTCTTCACCGGACATCCGAAGTTGATGTCGATGAACTCGGGCTCGAATACCTCCGTCACCAGCGCAGCCGCATCTCCCATCGCGTCAGGCTCAGCGCCGAATATCTGCACTCCAATCGGCCGCTCATCATTCCCGAACTTGAGCTTCGATATGGTCGCAGGATTCTCGCGACGTATTCCTTCCGCCGATAAAAATTCAGTTACGACGACGTCCGCACCGAATCGCCTGCAGATACGCCGAAACGGCGACTCCGACACTCCCGCCATCGGCGCGAGGTAGAGTGGCACTTCATGATCGTGACTGAAGGGGAAAGGCATGATTTCGAAGCTAACGGAGCCTACAAGTGCTTGCAATAACGCGGGTTGCCACTCACTACCGGCATCGGTAACTTGCGAACCTGAAGCCGTTTACCAGCACTTGAGAGGGTTTTGATGGAGCTCCGCGAGTTTTTTTCTGAAGACGCAATCAAGCTCGAGCTCGAAGGCACAACCAAGGACGAAGTCCTGAAAGAGCTCATCGCACTCCTCAGCCTCGATGACAAATCCGAAGGGATGCTCTTCAAGATGCTGAAACGGCGGGAAAACCTCGGCTCAACAGGAATCGGCCGGGGAATCGCCATTCCTCACTGCCGCTCTCTGGTGGTCAACAAGCTGCGCGTTGCATTCGGCAGAAAGAGCTCAGGGCTGGACTTCAAGGCAATCGACGAAAAGCCGGTGAACTTTTTCTTCCTCATCGTCGCGCCGCCCCTCGAAGTCTCCAATCAATACCTGCCAGTGCTTGGCAAGATTGCTCAGTTCTCGAAGGAGCCCGATGTGCCCGAGAGACTGCTTGGTCTTACGGAGCCATCCCAATTCATGGCTTTGCTCGAAGAGAAAGGAGTCTAAAAGCGGTTCTCACCGCAGTTATTCCCACTCAATTGTCGACGGAGGCTTCGTCGACACGTCGTAGACAACTCGATTCACTCCCGGAACCTGATTGATGATCCGGTTCGAGATGCGGCCGAGCACGTCATAAGGAAATTCGAACCAGTCGGCGGTCATACCGTCGGTGGAAGTAACCGCGCGCAGGCCGAGCACGTTCTCGTACGTCCTCTCGTCTCCCGCGACACCAACGCTGCGCACAGGAAGAAGTACCGCGAACGCCTGCCAGATTTTGTCATACAATCCCGCAGCGCGGATCTCCTCGAGATATATCGCGTCCGCTGCGCGAAGAACATCGAGCTTCTCGCGCGTGACATCACTCAACACTCGAATGGCGAGACCAGGCCCGGGAAATGGATGACGGCCAACCATCTCTTCCGATAATCCAAGCTCACGGCCAACGCTTCGCACTTCATCCTTGAAGAGCTCACGCAGCGGCTCGATGAGCTTGAACTTCATGCCCGGCTTGAGCCCGCCAACGTTGTGATGCGTCTTGATCGTCACCGACGGCCCGCCACTCGGTGACGACGACTCGATTACATCCGGATACAAAGTTCCCTGCACCAGAAACTCGGCGTCGTTTCCAGCCTGCGCCGCAGCATCTTCAAATACATCGATGAACGTGTGGCCGATGATCTTTCTCTTCTGCTCCGGATCCTCGATCCCGCCCAGTGCCGTGAGAAACCGGTCCGACGCATCGACTGTGATGAGCTTCATTCCCATGTGCTGGCGGAATGTCCGCTCCACCTGCTCACGCTCGTGCAGACGCAGCAGCCCGGTGTCGACAAAAATGCACGTCAGTCTGTCGCCAACGGCGCGATGAACAAGTGCCGCTGCAACCGCTGAATCAACTCCGCCGGAAAGACCGCAGATTACGTTCGCGTCGCCGGCATCGTGCCGGATACGAGCGACTTCTGCTTCGATAAACGTGCCCGTTGTCCAGTCTGCTTCGGCTTTGCAGATACCAAAGAGAAAGTTCGAGAGGATCTCGTTGCCACGCGGCGTATGCGCAACCTCAGGATGAAACTGAACGCCGTAGATCGGCTTCGACTCGTGACGAAACGCAGCGAGCGGATTTCCATTGCTCGACGCCGTTGCGACATAACCCGCGGGCGGCGATTCGACATGATCGCCGTGACTCATCCACGCCGAAAACTCTTCGCCCGGGTCGAATCCATCGAATAGAATCCCCGGCTCTGTAACGGTTATTTTCGCGCGACCGTACTCACGG
>DASROK010000342.1:0-2105 GCA_035646915.1 Gemmatimonadaceae bacterium | reverse complement strand
CCACGGGCGCTGAGGACACGGTTGCGGCCGTAAAGCTCCTCGATCGCGCGGCCCGCAAAGGCCTCATTCACAAGAACACTGCTGCACGTCACAAGAGCAGAATGGCTAAGAAAGCCGCGAAGTAATCAGTGACTGAAATTGAAACGGGCGCCCTTGAAAGGCGCCCGTTTTTTTTTTACATCGTCGCGAGCTCACCACCACACCGCTCGCAGTACCATTCGGTCGGATAGTTCGCGGTTCCACACTCGGGACACTTGAGAGTCTTTGCTGCATCGGGTCGCGCCGCTTCAGACCTCGACCGCACTGCTGACACTCCACCGGTTGGGCTCTTCATCGACCTTGGCTTCGATGCTGCCGCGGCCGCTGCTGACGCCGCCGATGCAACGGGCTCGAGCGAAGCATCACCGACTGGTTCTGATACGGGCTCAGGTTGTGGCGGCGGCGCGGCAGCGATCGGCTCCTGCGTTGGCCGTCCCGCTGCGGCAGTCCCGGAGCGGTGACCAAGCGACGCGGCAGGCGCCGACTCTTCCGCTGCCGGCTCGACACGTATCTCCGCTGGCCTGGTCTCCGGCTCCCTCGATGGCTCGGGAGATGGAACTGCAATGTCCACAAGCTGCGGACTCGCTGATTCCGTAGATACACCCGGGCCCATCTCACTCAGCTTCTGAATCGATCTCAGCTCTCCGAGCTGGCTGTCGAGCGACGCGCGATCAGCAGCGATCTTCTCCAGGGCGGATTCTGCTTCCGTCTTTATCTGATGCCACTGATCCGGCTCATATTCCCCAACTGCAGCACGAAGCTCCGCTTCCTGAAGTCCTTCGCGCCTCGTGTCTTCGTCGCGCGCGACTTCAACGAGCCGCGAAGAAAGAGTCGAAATCGACAGCTGAAGCTCTTCAGCATGGCTCCTGATGTCTGTCACCACACGGTCGAGACGCGAGCGATAATCCGCCTGCACGCGCTCGAACACGTGCTCAGGCGTGCCTTCACGTTTCGCATCGAGAGTCGCCATCCACTGCTCGTACTGCTGTCTCTCGGCAATGAGTGCTCGCAGCGCATCGAGGGCATTCGTTTTTGCCTTGCTCATTTCTTTCACTCCGATGAAGCACGGCACTGCCGCGCATTTGCAGATTACAGCTGCTGTACGACCCTGCCGCCGACAATGGTGCAGATCGCACGCCCCTTGAGCCTCATACCCGTGAATGGCGTGTTCCGTCCTTTTGTGCGAAAGGCGGATGGATCAACGTCCCATTCACGCGCTGGATCGAAGACTGTCACGTCGGCAACAGATCCCTTTGCCAGCGAGCCGCCGGGAAGACCGAAGATTCTCGCCGGCGCGCACGACATTTTGTCAACAAGTGTCCGGAAGTCAATATGTTTTGTTTCCACGAGATTCGTCACTGACACCGCCAACGCGGTCTCGAGGCCGATGATCCCATTCGGCGCATCGGCGAATTCCCGTTCCTTCTCATCATAATGATGTGGCGCGTGATCGGTCGCTATCACGTCGATCGTCCCGTCTTTTACTGCCGCACGCAAAGCTTCGACGTCCTTAGCCGTTCGGAGCGGCGGGTTCATCTTCGCATTCGTATCGTAGCCGACAACGCTCTCCTCGGTGAGTGAGATGTGATGCGGGCACACTTCAGCCGTGACGTTGATTCCCCTCTCCTTTCCCCAGCGGATCAGCTCGACTGAACCGGCCGTGCTCATGTGGGCGAGATGCACATGCCCGCCTGTTCGCCGCGCAAGCAGGATGTCGCGAATCGCCATGATCTCTTCCGCTTCGGAAGGAATTCCCTTGAGTCCGAGGCGCGCGCTCACAATGCCTTCGTTCATCGATCCACCATGCGCGAGAGTCGGCTCTTCACAATGATCGATGACTGGAATTGAAAAGCTTCGCGCATACTCGAGCGCAGTGCGCATGAGCTGCGCGCTCACCACAGGTTTTCCGTCATCGCTGACCGCCACCGCGCCAGCCGCGACCATCTCTCCCATCTCCGCCAGCGTCTCACCTTTCTGGCCGACGGATATCGCACCGATCACATGCACGCGCGATGCATTCGCGCGCTGCGCCTGACGAATGATGAAGCCTACTGCAGCCTGGTTGT
>DASROK010000341.1:0-2202 GCA_035646915.1 Gemmatimonadaceae bacterium | reverse complement strand
GGGAATTGGAAATCCCGGACGCTTCTGGGAACAGGTGTGCTCGACGTGCAGGCTTGGCCAGGATGTGATTGCAGATCCATTTGCAGCGATAAGCGCAATGCCCGCCGCGACGAGCGTGGTTCGTGACATGAGCGGCGTGCGAATGGAAGTTCCAAACTTCATCGCTGACAAGTGCACCGGATGCGCGCAGTGCTGGACACAATGCCCTGACGCTGCAATCCCGGGACTGGTGAGCGATCCGGAAGAGATCCTGTCGACCGCGATGAAAGTCGCGGCGGAGCGCGGTGGTGTCGACAAGCTTCGCTCGATATCGAAGCCGCTTGGAAAAGAGCTGCGGCGCGTCATCGACGCTGAGGAGTTCACGACTGTATCGGATTCGCTCGATCGCGCATGGAACGCTCTCGCACCGAAACTTTCGCTCGATGGCGACAAGCGCTCAGCGATCGACACCGAGCTCGCCAGTGTAAAGACTGCGCTTGGCGGATTCCGCTTTGCGAAGACGCAATCATTCTGGAATGCGGCCGAGCGAAAGCAGAAAGGGACGGGCGGCCTTCTCTCGATCACCGTGAATCCTGAGGCCTGCAAGGGCTGCAATCTGTGTGTCGAAGTTTGTCCAGATGGCGCACTCGAGTCAGTCCGACAGGACGATAGCATCGTCAATCGTCTGCGAGACGAGTGGTCGTTATGGAAACGACTGCCTGATACACCGCAGCGATTCGTGAACGTATCCAACGTCGATGAAGGCATTGGAGTTCTGCCGACGCTGCTTCTCAAGAAAGGAAGCTACACATCGATGGCCGGCGGCGACGGCGCATGCATGGGATGCGGCGAGAAGACCGCTGTTCATCTCATTACGTCGACAATTGAAGCGATGATGACGCCACGCGTGGAGCGGCATGTGGCGAAGCTTCGTGATCTCAGCGCGGCGCTCAAGGTGAAAGCACGTGAGCTCCTGTCTGCGGACATCGACATTGCATCACTCACCTCGAACGGAACAATCGGCGACATCGATCTTCCAATCGATGGCGAGAAACGTCGCGAAGTGGAGCTCCTGTCCCGCGTTGTCCGCGACCTCGACTCGCTCGCGTGGCGATATGTCGAAGGACCAAGCGGTCTGGGCCGCTCGCGCATGGCGATGGCGAACAGCACAGGATGCTCGTCGGTATGGGCGAGCACGTATCCCTACAATCCGTATCCGTTCCCATGGGCTAATCATCTCTTCCAGGACAGTCCGTCGCTCGCGATCGGTGTGTTCGAAGGCCACATGCGGAAGATGGCGGATTGTTTTGCGACTGTCCGTCGCGCGCAGGCGCTAGTCGATGGTGGCTACGATGCCGAGCAAACCGAGCGTGAGCTCGCTGACCTCGACTGGAAGTTGTTCACCGACGAAGAGTTTGCTCTCTGTCCCCCGATTGTTGCGATGGGTGGAGACGGCGCGATGCTGGATATTGGTTTCCAGAATCTCTCTCGTCTGATGGCGTCGGGTAAGCCGATTCGAGTGATAGTTCTCGATACACAGGTCTACTCGAACACCGGTGGCCAGGCATGCACGAGCGGCTTCACCGGCCAGGTGTCCGACATGGCATGGTATGGCGGCGCGCAGCATGGGAAAACCGAAGCGCGGAAAGAGCTTGCACTCATCGCGCTCGCGCATCGTGGCGTGTTCGTTCATCAGTCGTCACAGGCTTCCGCCTCGCATTTGATCGCCGGCGTTCTTCGTGGAATGCAGAAACGGCGGCCGGTTCTCATCAATGTCTACACACCGTGCCCGGTCGAGCATGGACTGTCGGATCATGTTGCGCAGCATGCAGCGAGACTCGCACTGGAAAGTCGTGCATTCCCATACATGACGTTTGATCCGGATGCGGGAACCGCATGGGCCGATTGCCTGAGCCTCGATGGCAATCCGTCAGTGGATGATGACTGGCCAACCTACACGCTCGAGCATGTGGATGAAAATGGAGAAGCGAAGTCGCGCGAGCTGCCGCTGACGATAGCGGACTGGGCTGCAACGGAAGGCCGCTTCCGCAAGCACTTCAAGAAAGCAAAAGCTGATGATGAGAGTGACCTCATTCTCTTCCACGAATACGTCGCCCTGTCACCCTCTGATCGCGACGGGAAGACGCCATTCATCTACGTTGCCGGCAGCGACAAGAAAGCAGAACGATGGACAGTGAGCTCCGAGATTGTGCGGCTTGCGGA
>DASROK010000340.1:0-5281 GCA_035646915.1 Gemmatimonadaceae bacterium | reverse complement strand
ACATGACTTTCTTTACGGCAGCGATTGCTTTCGGTGCATCCGCCTTGGCCGCTCTCTCCAGGTTTTTCGCGTAAGGCATCGGCGCGTCAGCCTGATGCACGCGAATCACCGGCGCATCGAGATCATCGAAGCATTCACGCTGAATGAAGTCGACAACCTGCGCACCCATTCCACAAATTTCCCAGCCCTCTTCGAGAACAACTGCGCGATTGGTTTTCTGGACAGACTGCGCAATCGCTTCGACGTCGATCGGACGAACTGTACGAAGATCGACAACGTCGACCTTGATGTTTTCCTTTGCGAGCTGATCAGCCACCTGCAGTGCGACGAGAACCATCTTGCCGTGCGTGATGATCGAGCAGTCGCTGCCTTCGCGCTTCAGCTCGGCTTTCCCGATTGGAATCGTGACATCACCATCAGGCACTTCGCCCTTGGTGTTGTACAGCATTTCTCCCTCGAGAAATACAATCGGATTGTCGTCGCGAATTGCGGATTTGAGCAGTCCCTTTGCATCTGCCGGGGTTCCCGGCGTGACGACCTTGAGACCTGGGATGTGCGCGAGCCACGATTCCCACGCCTGCGAATGCTGCGCCGAAAGTTGAAGTGCAGATCCGTTAGGACCGCGAAACACCATCGGCATGGGGAACTGGCCCCCCGACATGTAAAGCATTTTCGCGGCGGCATTCACAACCTGATCGAGCGCCAGCAGAGCGAAATTCCACGTCATGAATTCGATGATCGGTCTAAGGCCAACCATTGCCGACCCGACGCCAACTCCTGCGAATCCAAGCTCGGTGATTGGAGTGTCGACGATTCGCATCGGGCCGAATTCATCGAGCAGTCCCCTGGACACTTTGTATGCGCCGTTGTACTGCGCGACTTCCTCGCCCATGAGGAAGACACGGTCGTCGCGAGTGAGCTCTTCGCGCAGAGCCTGGTTCAGCGCGTCACGATATGTAAGAACTGCCATGATCAGCTCGTGGTGTCGACGAGGACATCCTTCATGAGCTCTTCGAGCGGCGGCTCGGGGCTCGCGTCAGCGAAATCCCACGCATCCTGGCAGATCGCTTTCACTTCTTCGTCGAGCTTCGCGAACTCGCCGTCAGAAAGCTGGCCTTCGGAGCGCATCAGATCGTGCAGAAGGAGAATCGGATCGCGCTTCATGCTTTCTTCGAGCTCTTCCTTCGAGCGGTACGTTCCGCTCGCTGCATCCGACATCGAGTGGCCCATGAAGCGGAACGTGCGCATCTCGATCAAAGTCGGCCTGCCTTCCTTTCGGGCTTTCTCGATCGCCCTGCCCATTGCATCGCGAACGGCAAACACATCCTGCGCGTCGACTGACTCACCGTCCATGCGATACGCTGCCGCGCGCGCTTTCACGTCTTCGTTTGCGGTCGCGCGGGAAATTGCGGTTCCCATTCCGTAGCGATTGTTCTCGATCACGAACACAGCGGGAAGATCCCACAGCGATGCCATGTTCAGCGCTTCGTGAAATGCACCGATGTTCACCGCAGCCTCACCAAAGAAGCACACGCACACCTGATCGCCCTTTCGATACTTGATTGCCCACGCGACACCGGCTGCAAGCGGGATGTGACCGCCTACTATCCCATGTCCGCCGAGGAATCCGAGACTTTTGTCGAAAAGGTGCATCGAGCCGCCCTTTCCTTTCGAGCATCCGTCGATGCGGCCGAACAGCTCCGCCATCACTGATCGCGGTGTCATTCCGCGCGCGAGTGCCTGGCCGTGGTCACGATACGACGTCACGATGTAGTCATCGGGACGCAGCAGTGAGCACGTTCCGGATGAGATCGCTTCCTGTCCGATGTAGAGGTGACAGAATCCGCCGATCTTGCCGAGTGCGTATGCTTCCGCGCAGCGTTCCTCGAATCGACGCTGAAGCAGCATCGATCGCAGAAGAGCCTTTCTCAGCGCCAGCTCGTCCGAAGTGCCTTCGGGCGCCTCACCATTCTTCTTGTTCGGCATTCCCCGCTTTGATTTGCGCGCTTCGCCGCTCATGACGTCGGTCATACGCCGGCCGCCTGAACCTGCTCCCACGCGTGGTACGATGAGCGCACGAGCGGTGCCGACTCCACGTGACGAAATCCCATTTCCATTCCCACTTCATACAGATGTCGAAATTCTTCCGGCGTGTAATATCGGTCCAGCGCGATGTGACTGTCGGAAGGCCTGAGGTACTGGCCGAGCGTGAGAATGTCGACGTCGACTTTGCGAAGATCCCGCATTACGGCAATTACTTCCTCGATTGTCTCACCCATTCCAAGAATCATCCCGGTCTTCGTTGGAATATCTGGCGCGATGCGCTTTGCAAAGCGGAAGATCTCCATCACGCGCGGATATCGCCCACCCGGACGGGCTTTCTTGTAAAGTCGCGGGACCGTTTCCGTGTTGTGGTTGTAAATCTCCGGCTCCGCCTCCAGGACGGCCCGGATGCTGTCCTCATTTCCCTGGAAATCGGGCACCAGCACTTCGACGGAACATCCCGGAACTCGCGCATGAATCTGCCTGATTGTCTCGGCAAATATGTACGCGCCAAAATCCGGGAGGTCGTCGCGGTCCACCGAAGTGATTACCGCGTGCTGGAGCCGCATTTCCGCTATTGCCTGCGCAACGCGATCCGGTTCCTCGATGTCGTATTTTGGCGGACGCCCATGCGCGACTGCGCAGTACGCGCAGTTCCGCGTGCAGACGTCGCCGAGAATCATGAATGTCGCAGTGCCATGCTCCCAGCACTCGCCAACATTCGGACAGCGGGCCTCCTCGCACACAGAATGGAGGTCCAGCTCGCGCATCATCTGCTTGAGGCGCAAATAATTGGGTCCGCCCGGCGCTTTCACCTTGAGCCACGAGGGTTTGCGCTCGGGCAGAGGGGCGACGCGATGGCGACCCATGATCTGGTATAGCACTTCGCTCATGTGTCCGGAGGAATCTAGCCTAGAAGCGCGCGGGTCGGAATTGAGTAAGGTCGTGCGCGGGCGATTCTCCAACTGCCAGTGCTGCAACGGCTTCGCCGCTCAATGGTGCCAGGAGAATGCCATTCCTCCCGTGGCCGACTGCGTAGATGATGTGGCCCGCTTCAGGATCCTTTCCGATAATCGGCAGCATGTCCGGCGTGATGGGCCTCAATCCCGCCCATTCATCGGCAATGGGAGAAATGGCAAGTGCGGGAGCGATTTCCTCGGCGGCGGATTTCACCTTCGCGAGACCTTCCGGTGTCGTGCCGGCGTTGAATCCGACTTGCTCCATCGTACTGCCCGCGACGACCGTTCCCGACGCCCGGGGCACCAGATAGCCCCGTGGCCCGTACGTCACGTGGCGCAGTCCGATACCCTTGTAGGAAACGAGCTGTCCGCGGCAGGGAGCTACGCCTTCTATGCCGTTCACTCCATCGATTGAGGAGGCCCATGCACCGGCCGCGATCACCACTGTCGCTGCGTCGAGCTTCTGTCCCGAAGCGAGAGTCACCGCTGCAGTTTCGCGGGAAACGCTGGCGGCTGGCGACTCGAATCGCGTCACGGTCGGAGTATCGTCGATGACGGCTTCGAGTGCATTCATCAGTATCACGTTGTCGACAGCGCCGTCATCGGGATTGAACACAGCCCCGAGCGCGTGCCCCAGGGTCGGCTCCATCTCGACGAGCTCGTCCCGCTCGAGCCAGGTGCTCGTCTCCGGCGCGGTTTTCCTCAGTCCCTTCACTCCGCGGGAAGTCAGAGCGACCTGAAGAATTCCCAGCCGGTTGAGAGGGACGCGGACTCCTGTATCGTCGGCGAGCAGCTCGAGGAACTCGGGATAGAAGTCGCGTGCAGCGATAGCAAAATCATGTGCGGGGCCCTCGGACTGCTCTACAGATGGCGCAAGCATTCCCGCAGCGGCTCGCGATGCCTCTCCCGCGCGGTGCTCGCCTACCAGCGCGACAATCTGTCCCTTTCTGGCAAGCGCGTTTGCAATGCACAGCCCCACCACGCCTGCGCCGACGACAATTGTATCCTGAGCTCTCATCGATCCTGAAACCCTGCTGCACCGGAACTCGTAGTTAGCGCATCAACCGTTCTTCTGGAGAATGTGAGCATGCTGCGCACGATACTAATGACTGGCGTTATGGTGATGCTCGGCATCTTTGCGCTTGGATTCGTCTTCAAGATTTTCGGCGGCTTGATCGCGCTCACGTTCCTGCTCTTGGGATTTGCGGTGAAGGCGCTGATCGTCGGTGGAATCGCTTACCTGGCGATTCGAATCGTCTCGCCCGATACTGCGAGGCGCCTCCGCGGAAAGTTTTCGAGTAATTCTCTCGATAAATATTAAAAGGAATGCTGAATGCTGAATTCTGACCAACTGCGCAGTTAGTCAGCATTCAGAATTCAGCATTCCAGTTACTGCCTCGTCTGATTCGTCGGGGGGGTGTAGGATTTCAGGTAGAGATTGAGGGACCCGAACGACAGCTTCGATTTGACCTGCAGCAGGATGCGCGACGAGTCGTCAGAGAGCCAGACCTCCGCCTGTCCTTTCTCCGAAAAAATTCCCTTTGTCTTGATGATCGGCTGAACCACGATCGCGTTGTACGTTCCCGCAGGAACTGTCACGCGCTCCTTCCGCAGCACGCGAAGTCGCACCGGGTTCCGATCCGGGATGAAGTAACGGTGAAACTCGTACGACTGTCCGACGACGAGAGGAATGGTTCGCACAAAGTAGAGAAACGCCCCTTCGTCGAGCGGTTCGTCGACTGTTTTCTTCGTTGTAGTCTTCTGCCGCGTGCGCTCGATGTACGTTCCGCGCTCGGGAATGATCTCGTAGCTCTGCATGCGCTCGCGCGTGCCCTCTTCGATCTGCCGGTTGAAGAGCAGGGAATTCAGAGTTCGAGTATCGATCCAGCTTTCGTACACATCGTTGACGCGATAGAAAAAAGTGCCGCCCTGCACGTTGAACGAGACGTGCCACGCATCTCTGCCGCGCACGTTGTCGAGTCCAACCACGGAAAGCGACCCATTCCCGACGCGCACGGCCCCGAAACGCACCTCGAAAGTGGATTTCTCGCCCGAGCCGAACGGAACGTCGACAGCATCGCGCGACAGTGTCGCGTGCGACGTGGGCAAAGTTCCGGCAAGCCATGCGCGCTCCTGCGCAGCAGCTAACCCTGCAGTTAACAGGACGAGGGAGAATAACGCTCCCTTGATCGGGGTGACCCTCACGACGCTGTTCGCTGCGGCTGCGGAACTGCGAGGCGCTTGCCGCGCACGCTTCTCCCGAATCGATAGAGTGTCAT
>DASROK010000339.1:0-6133 GCA_035646915.1 Gemmatimonadaceae bacterium | reverse complement strand
CTATAGAATCGTGTGCGCATCGCCAAAGCTCGCCATCGGCGGAGGCGAGTCCATGCTGTTCGAGCGCATTCAGGTCTCCGTCAATTGCTGCTCGATCTGACGCAAGCGCGTATGCAATCGTGTCAGTGTCCGTCGGCTCTTCAGCAATTGCGAGCAGCGAGAGAATTCTGAACAGCCGGTCGTCGAGTTTTCTCAGTCGCTGCTCGAGAACGTCACCTCGCGATATCGATTCGATCAATGACGACGGCTGCAGAAAAATCCACTCACCATCTGCAAGCTCGAGGAGTGCGCGCTCCATCGCCAGGTGAAGATTCTCGAGGATAAGAAGCGGTGACCCTCCTGTATGCTCATGCAATGCGTGAACGAATACGAGAGACATGGGGCCGACAGGCAGCGATCCGAAAGATGTCACCAGCTGTCCAACCTGATGCTCGTCGAGCGGATCCAGTGTCATCGATTCCGTTGAGGGAAGATTGAGACTCCCGTCCGGAACAATGCGCGCGCTCGTGACCAGAAAAATGCGGCAGTCACCGATGCGAGAGAGTGCGCTCTTGAGAAGCTGTCTTGATACCGTGTCACTCCAGTGCATGTCGTCGATGAACACGGCGATTGGAGTTTCATCCGCGAGCGCCTCGAACAGCTCGGTGACTGCGTGCACACGACGACGCAGTGCCTCCTCTCCTTCAGCACGTCCCTGCGGAGCAGCGAAGCTCGATGAGAGTTTCGGATTCAGTGCGATCAGCGAGCTTGCGGCGGCAGTCGAGACACCACTCGCACCGGAAAGCATTCCTGCTCGTCCGACAATGTCGCTTGCGAGCGCATAGGCGAGCCGCCGATCTCCGGCGAACGCGGTGACCCACATCGCTCGTGCCCCTGATGCGCGAAGCCGCGTGTACACATCCTGAAGAAGACGCGTCTTGCCAATCCCGGGAGGCGCAGTGATGTGTACGTGTCGAAAATGACCGGACTTCACGATCGACCAGAGAGACGTGAGACGCGAGAACTCGCGTTCACGACCTGTCAGCTCGGCAACGAGGCGCGCTGAGGATGACTCTTCAGATGATGACACCGGAGCTTGCGCACGTTTCGCGCGAGCAATCGCAGAGCGTGTGAGGTTTTCCGGCTCGCGGTCTTCGGACTCGAGAAATCGGCCGAGCTCTTCCGCTTCAGTGACTGCGGATACATGATCGCCTGACGACGAAAGAGCCTCGAGAAGAAGACGCCAGCTCGCTTCGCGATGGCGATCGAAGTCGCGCAGGCGTCGTGCTTCCCGAATTGCGGAATCGTATTGAGCATGATCGAGCCGGTATCGAATCACTGATTCAGCGCTCCTGACGTATGCCGACTGAATACGATCACGCTCACGGTCTGCCCAGTGCTCGAACTCGGCCCCACCGGGAACGCCGAAGTCTGCGAGGAATGGACCCGTATAGAGATTTACCGCTTTGTCGTTGTCACCTTCTGTTGCAGCGGCGAGGAATTCATTGCGATCGAAGTGGAGAGAGAGATCGAGGCAAAGATCACGACCGCTGGCGGTGATTGAATTGTCGCCGAGGAGCTGGCGGAGCTGGAAGATTGTCTGGCGAAGTGTCCGACGACCGCGATCGGAATCTGCGTCTGCCCAGAGAAGATTGATGAGATGCTCACGCGAAGCTGTCCTTTGGGGTAACGCGGCGAGGTAGATAAGAAGCGCGAGCGGCTTGCCGGGGCGGAGGAGGACTGTCGGAGACGAGTCGGAATGGACAGCGAGGAGTCTTGCGCTGCCCAGTGTGACGAGACGAATGACCGGATTTGTTTCCGCCTCTCGGGTGTCTGTCATGATTCGTGTTAAAGATGAACAAACCCGAAGGCCTGGCGCGAGTGACACATCGCGCCAGGCCTTCGGTCGAGGAGCTAGTTCGAAGCTTCGACGTTACCGCCGCCTTTGCCATAGTTGCACTGATTCACCTGATTGCCGAAGAACTTGTTCGCCGACGACTTCACTCCGTCCGCGCGATAGAGAAGCAGTCCGCACGCTTCGGTGGCGGGAGATGTGTAGAAGTTACCGGAAGCTGTGTTCGACTTTACGGTTGCGGTTGCACCGTATCCAATCTGGATTCCATTTTGCGCAATGTAGTCTGCCGGTCCGTCGCCGGTGACAGTGTTGCCGAACACGTTAGCGACAACCGCACCGTTTACGGTGATACCGTTCTTCTGGTAGTTGCTTACGGTATTGCCCGAGATGGTGACGTTTACATCAGGCCCGACGCTGATCGGTCCGGACTCAGAAAAGGGCTGGTTGCGTACTTCAATCGCGTTTCCTTCCTGACATCCGCTCAAGCCCTGACGGACGCCGGCAACAGTACTGTTCGTGATCGAGCCGTTTGCGCCGTCGAAGAGAATTCCGCGAAGCCGATCAGTGCCGCCGTCGCACACGTTGCTCAGTCCGGCCGCGGTGATGGTTACGTTCGTCACGCTGTTGGTTGTACCGCCATTGGTGACGACTGCACCGCGGAAGTGATCTCCTGCAGGATCATTCGCTGTGATCGTGTGACCGTTGCCGTTGAGTGTGAGACCTGGCGGGATGATGATGGTCGAGGTGGTGACGCAATCACCGTCGAGGTTGTAATTCGAGCCGTTCGTGGTGAAGTGGCATGCGCTATCTTCGAAATCGTACGTGATGGAGTTGCCCGACACGCCGAGCACGAGTGCGTCTACCGAAGTTGTCAGTCCACCATTACCGCTGCCCTGGTTGATGCCAAAGGCGAGAATGGTTGCGTCAGGGTTGTTCGCGACGATTGTATTCCATGACACGTAGCATTCTGTGGCGCAAACTCCGGGGATGGCACGTGACGACCACCAGATTGCGTCGCCACCGTTGAACGCATTCCAATGCTGCCACGCGTCGTTAACCACGGCGCCCTGAATTGTGTTGTAGACGGGCTCGAACACCAACGTTGTAAATCCGCCCGCTACGTCGGGACCATTGGGATCTACCTGAATATTGAGTGACGTAACCTGTTGGGCGCTGCCGGCCGAGCGATACGTATCGTACGCGATCGAGTCGATGTCAGCGAGCTTGGTGCCGCTCTCGTCGTAGTTGAACAGGAAAACCTTGGCTGATCCATCCGGAGTGCTGAGCTGCAAGCTTCCATGTCCACTGGGCGGAGTAGCAGCGGGACCAACGACGAACGACGCCGAGCCGGTGGTCGATGCGCGGGTGTAAAGGACCCAGCTATCGGTCGGCGGAGTGTCTTCAACCTGTCTGGTTACATCGGCTTCCTTGACGGTGGCGACGTTATCTCCCGTGGCAAGAGTCGCTCTTGTCTTGAGATTGGGGGTGGCTGTGTTGACTGGACTGGTCGCATCGGAACAGGCGGCAAGTGCGCCGAGTCCCAAGGCGAGAATTACTTTCTTCACTTCGTTCTCCTGAGGTGATGCCGGGATCAAAGAGAGGTGCGCGAAGTGTCTCCCAGCGGACATACGCGCGAGAAATCAGGGTCGATGCTGTCGCTCAAGATGAGAGTGCAGCGTCAAACCAGCGTCAAAGGTAGGGGAGGCCTCTGACAGCGTGCCTTCAGGGTGAAAAACTTGTCCACTGAGGCACCCGCCGGTGGCAAACAAGGCCATGCCGCTGTCGTTTTATTGTACGATCTTATAGCTGACCGCAGGCGAATAAGTCGCGCTAACCTTCAGGAGGCGATTATGATCTTTGTCGCAGGAGCTACCGGTGCGCTGGGAATGGAGATCGTGCGGCGGTTGCGGGAGCGTGGTGAAAAGGTCCGCGCCCTGGCGCGCACATCGTCGGACCCGAGTCGGGTGGCCGAACTGGAGAAGATGGGTGCCGAAATCTGGCGCGGCGACCTGAAGGATCCTGAATCACTCGAGGGCGCGCTCAAGGGCGCTGACACAGTCGTTTCCACCGTCACAGTCATCACCCACGCAAAGCCAGGTGATTCGTTCGAAGCGACGGACGAGCACGGCAACATCAATCTTCTCAGGAAAGCGCAGAGTGCAGGAGCGCGGCGGTTTGTTTTTGTCTCGTTCGATGTCGACGGGATGCCTGAATACCCGCTGTCGAATGCGAAGCGTCATGTCGAAGAAGCAATCAAGAGCTCCGGAATCGACTACACGATTCATCGTCCGTCGCTCTTCATGCAGATCTGGCTGAGTCCGATGCTGTTCGCCGATCCGTCGACAGCGACCGCGAAAGTTTACGGTCCTGGAGATAACGGAATCGAATACATCTCAGTTGGGGATGTAGCAGAGGCCGTAGTGCAATCGATCTTCGACGACAAGATGAAGAATCGCGCTGTCGCATACGGCGGTCCGGAGCCAGTCAGTCAAAGGCGCGCTCTCGAGATTTTCAATGCTGCGTTCGGCAAGCCTTTTTCTGTAACTGAAATACCCGAGTCTGCTCTCGAGGATCAGTGGAAAGCTGCAGCTGATCCATGGCAGAAAACTTTTTCGGGACTGATGCTCGGCGTTGCGCGCGGGTTTGGTGGAGGTGCAGGTCCCGCGAGCCAGTACTTTCCGATGAAGATGACGACGGTTGAAGAAGTCGTTAAAGGATGGAGCATGCCGGAGTCATGATTTGACTCCGGCATTATCATGTCACTCACATGTTCGCACAGAGGACATAGACATCGAAGTGGCGCGCAGTGGTTCCGCGGTTTGCAGCTTCGATGCGCCAGCCATCGGTGCCGCTCGTGACTCGCGGTGACGACTCATACACCGCGACATCAGCACCGGTGATCAGAATTCCGCCACCGATCTTGTATCCTCCGCCGAGTGCTTTCTTTCCACCTGAGCAGAGAACTTCGGCAACGCCGGTGTTTCCCGCGACTACGTCGATGCCGGCGATCTTCTGTTCGTAGCCCGACGGTTTCTGGCTGGTAAATGCACCGAGTCCAACGATGGTACCAAGCGCGGCAAGAATCGGGAGGTTCGGCAGTCTCTGCATCATTGTCACTCTCCGAAAGGGGGATATATCAACTGGAAGAGTATGCGTCAGGAGAGGTTGCCGTTCAAGCTTTACTGCAGCCTTGCTGATCGAGCAGAGGTGTTCCACTTTGACAAAATCGCGAGGTAATTCGAATGACGCCCATGGAGCATATGGATCACTTGATGGCGCGCGCATCGCGCCGTTCATTCCTTGGTCAGGTGGCAGGCATGGGAGCAGCTGCGGCCCTTGGCCCGGTGGAGATTCCGGCAGACCCGAAATGGGACATGTCCTGGATCGACACCGTAAAAAAAGCAAAACGTCGCGCGATGTTCGATGCGCCGAGTCCTGGGGTGGTTTTCGATCTCGCGAGGAGATGGTACGACAACATCGAGAAAGTCTACGGCCGCTCGGCCGGACGTTCATGCGCCGTGCTCAATCTCCGGACACGATCCACTTCAGGCGGCCTTGCCGACGGCATGTGGCAGAAGTATCCGATTGGCGAAGACCTGAAGGTGAATGATCCGGATACGAATGCACCCGCACGCAGGAATCTCGATCTGCGCGTTTCAGCAGAGAAAGACGCGATGGGTTATGGAAGCATCGAAGATCTTCAGAAGCGTGGCGCCGTAGTCATAGTGTGCGACTTCGCACTCGGTCACCTCGCCAACCGTCTTGCAAAGGCTGTCAACGCGACGCCGGATGACGTGCATGCAGAGCTTCGATCGAATCTTGTTCATGGTGCTTTTCTGGTTCCGTCAGGAATCTTCGGAGCTGCGGAGGCGCAGAATGCAGGCTGCGCATTCATTCCGGCGTAGGACAGAGCCTTACGCACGCCTTCCATCAAATCTGATCGCGCGACGAAGCTCCGTCTGATTTTCACGCGACCTCATCTCTTTTACTCTCCGTGGCGACAACACGTCAAATAACAGGGAGAGGTAATGAACAGACTGAGATTCATCGTCATCGCCACGGCGCTGTCGATTGCGGCGTGCAGTGACGACAAGGTCACAGCACCAGATCCGCAGCCGGTGCAGGGAACGGTGCTCACTGCAAGCGGTGACATAACAGCGAAGGTGAACGAATTCCGCGATCTGCTAGGCGCTTCGAATGGCGGAACTGCCGGCGAGCAGCCAGCGGGCCGCCGCGAAATCAGCTGGGATGGCGCCGGTGCAAACCCGTTCGACAACAGGAACGATTTTCCTGCGGCGT
>DASROK010000338.1:0-9008 GCA_035646915.1 Gemmatimonadaceae bacterium | reverse complement strand
CAATGAGACAATGAGAACTGCGCGTTATTATGGGTTAAAACCATGAAACCACACGTAGTGCTCATTGTCTCATTGTCTCAGAAAGCCATAAAGCCGGCCGTGAGATTAACGGTCGAGTAACCGGAAGGTTTGAATCGAATCTCCGGTATTGGCGACGATGAGTGAACGGCCGGCGGAAGTTTTCACTAACGCCATACCAGAAACATCTCGCGGAGCGAGAAATCCGCTTTCCCGCGGCGACACTGTGGCAAACCCGCCCTTTCCGTTTCCACGCAGCCACAGCCCGTTCCCGGCATCGGCCCTCGGCGTATTTGCCTCGGCCTGGTACAGATTGCCGGCGACGATCAGGTCCAGGTACCCATCGCGGTCGACATCCAGAGGGATGATCGACTTGAGCGGCGATATCTGCGCAGCATTCGGGAGCGGAGCAGCGCTGAATTTTCCGCCGGCCTCGTTGTGCAGGTACATGCTTGCAAAAGTATCGGTTTCGTAGTGCACGGCCTGCTCGAGCTGTGAACGACCCAACAGCTTCGCAATGGGCGCCTGAGCGAACGAACCGTACGTTGGGTATCTGAGGGCAAGCGTGTAGATCTCGCGCCCCAGAGACGTCAATCCGCCGTAAGGAAACTCATTCCCGTTCGCCTTGTCAGTGAGCACGATATCCGTTGTGCGATTGCCGGTAAAAGACCCGGCATAAACGCCAAACGTGTGAGCTGCTGACGTCCGATACGTGTAGTTCAGGCCAAGGTTGCCGGCGACGATGTCGGGTTTCCCATCTTTATCGAAATCTCCGGTGGCAAGGCTGAACCACCAGCCACGCATGGGCGGAAGACCTGTTGACTTCGTAACATTGGAGAAGCGGCTGCCCTCGTTGCGGTAGAACTCGACCGGCATCCATTCGCCGGCCGTGACGAGATCCACGCGACCATCTCCATTGAAATCCACCCACACCGCGTCTCTGATCATTCCGCCGGGGTTCACGAGCTCCGGGGCGAGCTGGGCGGTTACATCGGTGAAGCGGCCATTGCCGTCATTGCGAAGCAGATAGCTGCGTGTTGGTGACGGATAACTTCGCGGTGTGAACGTTCCCCCAACGAAAAGATCGGGTTTACCGTCGCCGTTGAAATCCGCGGCGCGCACAGCGCTTGTGCTCGTAAGCATTCTCGGCAGCGCAGCCGAATCACGGACCAATTCCCCATTGCCGCGATTGATATACAGGCGATCCTGCAGCAGCGATGAAGATGGCGCGAGCGGATAACCGCCGCTTGCGACATAGAGGTCCGGTTTCCCATCGCCATTGGCATCGAAGAAGAGAGCGCCCCAGTCGTCATGCGCTTTGTCAGCTTCGAGAGAGGTCTGCGCGTTCGACTCGGCGAAGGTTCCGTCTTTCTTCTGAAGAAAAATCTTTGCCGGGTGACCGGGAGAGTCACCCACAAATGCGTCGTCCAGACGGTCGCCGTTGAGATCTGCCACAGCGAGAGGCGGCCCGTGCGCGGATATCGCGTAAGGAAGAAGTGACTGAACACTGTAGTCGTCAATCGATCGCGACTGCTCTGCAAAACGCAGATCGCCTGCCTCGCGAAAGAGCGGATTCTGACCCAGTGCCGATGGCATGGGTGCGTTTGCGTCGCTCTGTTTCACCACAATGCTCTGATCAGCGGTGACGTTCGTGAGCAGCTGATACGTGCCGCCTGGCCAGATGACCTCGAGACTGTCGGCGATTTTTGCGGCCCCGAGCCCGAAGTGCGCTCGCTCATCGACCGTGGACATGAAGCCGCGGTAAGGAGAATTGTAAATGTGCTGCTTCATACCCCCTGATGTGAGAATTACTTTCGCACCTGTGCCACGAACGTTGGGCGGGGTGCCGACGAGTCTCACGGAGAGGTAATGATGCGCGTCATCTGAGGGCTGAACGTTGTGGTAGATGAATGCAGGCGCATCGATGTTGTTTACGACAAGGTCCAGTTTCCCATCGTTATCGAGATCTGCGTATGCAGCTCCATACGAGAAGCTGGGCCTCGTCAGACCCCATGCGCTCGTTTTGTCGGCAAAGCTCAGATCGCCGTTGTTTCGAAAAACGTAGTTGGAGACATCGTAAGGCGGGAGATCCTGCAGCAGCCGCCGTGCTTCGACTTTGTTGCCGCGTCTTTGGGCAGAAGCAGCAGCGGGCATGTAATCGAGATCGTTGACTGCCTTGGGATAGCCGTTGCCCACGAAGATGTCCTTGTATCCGTCATTGTCGAAGTCGGCGAACAGCGGACTCCAGCTCCAGTCAGTCGCAGCAACACCGGCGAGCGAGGCGATATCGCTGAACACCGGATCGCCGTTCTTCGTGACACCGTTGCTCATCTGCAATGAGTTCGCGCCGTAGTCGTCCAGGAACCCGCGGCTTCGCGACTGCAGAAAATCTCCCGAGGACATGACGCCGCTCATTCTCTTTCTGCGGCCCAGGTCGTGAGGCAGCATGTCCACCTGGAGGATGTCGTCCCAGCCGTCATTGTTGAAGTCGGCGATGTCAACACCCATGCCAGCGACACTGGTGTGCTTGAGCCACACCGCGCGCTTGTTCGTGAGCGTGCCGTTCTGATTGTTGACATAGACGACATCGTTAGGCGCGACGTCATTCGAGACATAAATGTCAGGCCAGCCATCACCGTTCAAATCGGAAACGGCAACTCCAAGCCCAAAACCTGAGTCGTTAATGACACCGGTTTGCTTCGAGACGTTTGTGAACTTTCCCTTGCAGTCATTCCGATAGAGCTCGTTGTGACTGCCGGGCGTCGCTGCCCGCATTCCCGATGGATGACTGGCGACATCTCCCCGCGAAAAATCACGTGGGGAATTGTTGAGCAGAAAAAGATCGAGGCAGCCGTCCCGATCGAAGTCAACGAATACGGAATGAGTGGTGAATCCGGTATCCGCCAGGGCATACTGCGCTGCGCGCTCGGTGAACGTGCGATTGCCGTTGTTGATGAAGAGAAGATTCGCGCGATCTTTTGCAGTCGACCATTCAGGTCCGGAAACGGAAACGTAGATGTCGAGGAATCCATCGTTGTTGATGTCCACCATGGTCGCCCCGGTCGCCCACTGCCTGGTGGTGATGCCCGCCTTCGAGGTGATGTCCTCGAAGCGCATGTGGCCTTTGTTCACGTACAACCGGCTCGACACCATGTTGCCCGAGAAGAAAAGATCCACGAGCCCGTCGTTGTCGATGTCGCCGACGGCTACGCCGGCACCGTTGTATACGTAGACGTCCGTCTGCACATTCAACGTGTCGCTGGTCGTGATGGTGTTCGCGAAGGTCACTCCGGTTTCGTTGGGGCCGAGAAGCTTGAACAGCGGACGCTCGCGCCTGTCGGCGCACGCGGCGAGCGACGAAATCAGAAATACAAACGAGGAAATGTTTCTCATGAATCGACAGCTGCCGATATCCCGTGTCATCAACCTCATCCCGAAGGGTTCCCAGCGTCTCTGGTCGGTCGACGAATCTGAGGCAGAACGCAGGCTCAACGCTAGTGAATCAGGCGCAGTTCTCGAATTGGACGGATCGTTTGCGCTGCTGGCGCAGGATGGGGAACGGATTCTCCTGACGCGAAGCCTCGATCGCCCGATGCGATATTTTCTGGCAAAGGCAACTGACGGCCCCGTGCTCGTTGTTGCCGAGCGTATCGACCAGATCGCTGCCGAGCTCGCCCGGCATGGATGGAGCGATCAGTTCCATCCGAGTTACACTCGAATGGTTCCGGCGCATCACGTCACTGAGCTCCGCCTGGTTGGATGCCCTGACCCCAATCCTGTGTACCGCCGGTTCTTCAATCCGCCGCGCGGCACTCTGCCGGGAGATCTCGATGTGATTGGCCAGGCATACATCGAGGCATTGTATGAGGAGATTGGGAAATGGCTCGCGGCTCAGGATCCGTCTTCGCCTGTCGGAGTGCCGTTTTCCGGAGGGATCGACAGTGGAGCCGTACTTCTCTGTCTTTACAGGCTCCTGTTGAATAAAGGGCAGTCGCCCGCGCGTCTCAAAGCATTCACACTTACGATCGACGGAGTCGGGCAGGATGCGCGGCAGGCTCGTGAATTTCTCAAGAGAACCGGTCTCGAAATGCTTGGCGAAGTCATCGAAGTGGAATCCAGATCGCTCGATCCGTTTCGTGCTGTCGCGGTAATCGAAGACTACAAGCCTCTCGACGTGGAATGCGCGACAGTAAACATGGCTTTGCTGGCCGGCATTCATGAGCGATATCCCGATTGGCGTCTGCTGGTAGATGGCGACGGCGGTGATGAGAATCTCAAGGATTATCCGATAGAAGCGAACAGCGAGCTCACGATACGTAGCGTGGTGAACAACCGCATGCTGTACCAGGAAGGGTGGGGTGTGGACTCGATCAAGCACTCTCTCACTTATTCCGGCGGTTACAGCCGTGCGTGTGTACGTACGCATGCTTGTGCACGGGAATATGGTTTCGATGCCTTCAGCCCGTATACGCGTCCGTCGGTAATCTCTGTTGCAGAGGCGATTCCGTTCGCGGAGCTCACCGAAGGATCGCACGAGCGGCTGTACGCGCTGAAGGGAGAGATTGTAGCGCGCGGAGTTCGTTCAGTTCTCGATCTCGAGATGCCGGTTTTTCCGAAGCGGCGCTTTCAGCATGGTGCGGCAGCGGCAGAAGATGCATCGAGGCTATTTCCGCAGACTGAGGCTCGTTATCGCCGGCATTTCGAATCGCTGTACGCTCATAACGCGTGAACGGTCTCACGATCGACGAGAGGATTAGAAGTCTTCGTCCTCAAAAAAAGTATGTCGATCCGTTCGAGGCTCATGGATCGTTGCTCGAGACTGAGCGCCGGCCTGACGGCACGACCGAAAGCGCGCTCACCGTTTTCCTTGCGGGTGCCGAGTGCGCGTTCACGTGCTCGTTCTGTGATCTGTGGAAGTTTTCAATCGACGGCCCTACGCCTTCGGGTGCATTGACCGCCCAGCTCGAGGGAGCGATTGCCGGAATCCAGGCAGACCGTCTCAAGCTGTACAACGCGAGCAACTTCTTTGACACGCGTTCCGTGCCTCTGGAGGATCTTCACCGGATAGCAGACCTCGCGTCGTCGTTCGATGCGCTCACAGTGGAATCGCATGCGAATACTATTAGTCCGCGCGTTGCGGAGTTTGCCCACGCGGTTTCCGGGAGACTCGAGGTTGCTGTTGGTCTCGAGACGATTCATCCTGACGCTGCAGCGAAGCTGAACAAGAAGCTCGATCTCGCCCGGTTTGACCGCGCTGCCGAATTCCTTCACGAGAACGGCATCGACCTTCGCGTTTTTGTTCTGCTGGGGGTTCCTCATGTTCCAGCGACCGAGTCGGTTGAATGGACAGTGAGGACGGTTGAATACGCAGTAGCCCGGGGAGCCTCCGTGGTCTCCGTGATTCCCGTTCGCGGTGGGAATGGAGAGATCGAGCGGCTCGAAGGTATCGGTGAGTTTGTGCCGCCGACATTGTCTCAGCTCGAGGATGCTGTCGATCGATGTCGCGATTTCTCCGACGCTGTCGTCACAGCGGATTTATGGGATGTCGAGGGATTGTCGGCATGCGAAGCGTGCATTACCGAACGGATTGCGCGCCTGCAGCGGCAGAATCATACGGGAATTGTCGAAGCTCGCATTAACTGCAGCAAGTGCGCTGCGTGAAGCAGTCATGTGAAATCGCCATTGTCGGAAGCGGGTTTGCAGGAACTCTTCTGGCGCGCATTCTCGCAGTTCGCGGGTACGATGTAGTTCTTCTCGAGCGCGGCACGCATCCGCGATTTGCGATCGGTGAATCAACCACCCCTCTTGCAAATCTGTCGCTCGAACGCATCGCGAATCGGTATGGTCTCGATGACTGCTATCAACTTGCTGCGCACGGACGGTGGCTCGCGGCGTATCCGGGGCTGCGTCGCGGGTTGAAGCGTGGCTTCACCTTCTTTCGACATCATCCGGGTGAAGCATTTGCGGATCGCGGCCTCGAGTCGGAGCGACTTCTCGTTGCGGCGAGTCCGCATGATTCTCTCTCTGATTCCCACTGGATGCGCGCGGACGTGGATGAGCATTTCGTGCGCGAGGCAATCGCTCGCGGTGTCGACTATCGCGATCAGGTTGAAGTGACGACTGCGGAGATTGCATCCGATTCGATTCAAATCAGCGGATTGGAGAAGGGAAGTCCTTTTGAGCTGAAGGCGGAATTTGTCATCGACGCGTCGGGTCCCGGCGGTTTTCTCGCGAAGGAGCTGTCGATTCCTTCCGGACTCGACGCTACTCACACGCGGTCCTCGCTTGTGTTCAGTCATTTCGACGGCGTGCGAATGATGGACAAGGTGCTGCCGGGATTGCCGGAAGCTCCATATCCACAGGATTGGGCGGCTGTCCACCATCTGATCGACGAAGGGTGGATGTATTCGCTGCGATTCGACGACGGGATTACGAGCGCAGGGCTTCTGCTGACGCCTCGTCGCCTCGCCTCATTGCAAGCTGGTGATGCCGCCTCGCACTGGCGCGTGATTCTCACGCGATATCCGACGCTTGCTGACGCGTTTGCCGACGCAACGCCGGTAATGCCGATTGCGTTTCGCCCAGAGATTCAGCATCGGCTTACTCGTGCTGCCGGCGAGCGATGGGTGCTGATGCCGCATGCATATGCTTTCGTGGATCCTCTTTTCTCGACCGGAATTGCCTGGAGCCTGCGCGCGGTGGAGCGGCTGGCGCTGGAATTCGAGAACGGCATTCCCAGTCGTGAATCACTGGCGCGGTATGAATTCATGCTCGATGCCGAAGCGACGCAGATCGATCTTCTCGTCGCCGGTGCGTACGAGGCGATGGCGCACTTCGACCTGTTTGCCGCTCAGGCGATGCTTTATTTCGCGACGGTCTCATTCGCTGAAGTGAGCCAGCGACTCAAGCCGGGTGATCAGGTGGCGTGGGGAGGATTTCTTGGCGTCGGCGATTCAGTGATGCAGCCCCTCGCGCGTGAAAGTCTGTCGCATCTTTTGAAGATCACGAAAGGCAGCGGCGATGCAGGATTGGTGAGTGAGCGGGGGGACTTTTCTCGATGGATCAGGGATGCGATCGAGCCACGCAACATTGCGGGTCTCGCAGATTCAGAAAAACACAACCTGTACCCAGTGGATTTCGATGCGCTCGTCGAGAGGTATGCGCTGCTCGGAATGAGTCGGGATGAGCTGGTAGATCGGCTGCCATTGCTGCGAGGACAGAGATAAGGCCGGAACTGAAGGGCCAGACCTCTATTGACAGATTTGAGATGGAAGATGGCAGATTCGGATTCTTGCGAAAAAGACAGGCCGACTTCTACATTTGCCGACCACCAGACCCTGCCAGGAAGAACACATGACCGCTTCCTCCGCTGGCCTACAACTGAGCAGCCCCGGCCTGTCCGGTCTGAGTGCGAGCCTCAACACTCGCTGGCACAAGGCTGCACTGAACACGTTCATTGTGATCGTGCTGTTTCACTGGCTCGAGCACATCGTGCAGGCGTATCAGGCCTTCGTTCTTCACTGGCCGCGCCCGATGTCGATGGGAATCCTCGGCATGTATTACCCATGGCTGATGAAGACCGAGACGCTGCACTACGGATTCGCACTGGTCATGCTCATCGGCCTGTGGGTCCTGAGGAAAGGATTTACCGGAACATCGTACAAGTGGTGGATGGTTTCGTTCTGGATTCAGTTCTGGCATCACTTCGAGCATTTCATCCTGTTCTACCAGGCGCAGACGCATCGCTACTGGTTTGGCGGAAGCGTTCCGACAAGCGTGGGGCAAATCTGGATTCCGCGGATCGAGCTGCACCTGATCTATAACGCGCTCGTTTTCATTCCGATGGTGGTCGCGATGTACTATCACGTCTATCCGCCCGCGCGCGATGCGGTGAAGATGATGTGCACGTGTGCGAGCCATCGCAGAACTCTGGCAGCGGCGGCCTGACAATACATGGACGATCCGCACGCAATACTTCGCGACCGTGTGCTGGAGAGCGTTCTCTCCGGCCGCGGCGAAAGCGATCCTGCAATTCGCGCCGCCGCGGCGGATGGAGCCGGGCTTCCGCCAGACCTGCAAGCGGTCGTCGAAAAAATTCACCGTCACGCATACAAGGTGACGGATGAAGACATTTCGCGGCTGCAGGCGAAATACACCGACGACCAGCTGTTCGAAATTGTCGTGAGCGCCGCACTCGGCGCATCGAGACAGCGCCTGCGGGCCGGGCTCGCTGCACTGGAGGAAATTTGAGACTCAGAAAAGTTCACAGCGGCCACACGTTCGGCGACAAGGCGATGCTTACGATGATGCGGGCGCTTGCGGGCCATGCGCCGGGCGTGGTGCGCACGCTTCGCTATCGCAAGGAATATTTCGGCCGTCCATATACCGAGCTGACCCAGCAGGTCATGCGCGGGCCGTCCGCGTGGACTTTCGGTGAGCGCGAGATATTCGCCGCGTTCGTGTCGCGGCTCAATCAATGCGTCTTTTGAACTGAGTCACACTCCGCGGTCGCGGAGAGAGCGATAGGCGAAGGAAAGATCAAGCCGATTCTGGACGACTACCGCACGGCTACTATCGACGAGAAGCTGCGCGCGATGCTCGGACTCCTGGTGATTTTTACCTTGCATCCCGAAGAGCTCGACGCTGCGGCGATTCGACCGGTACTCGATGCTGGCGTCTCGAAGGATGCAATACGCGATGCATTCTATGTCGCGTTTCTCTTCAATACATACGATCGACTTGCAGATACGCTTGGCTGGGAGCTTCCGCAGAAGTCGTATTATCCGAAAGCGGGGAAGAGGCTATTGGAGAAAGGGTACAAATAAGATTCAGAAGCGGGAAAGCCTCACGCCGAGGACGCCGAGGTCACACCGAGATCTCCGAGGAAAGACGCAAAACTTTTTTTTAAACGACGCGACCGCGGTCCGTAGTCTAACAAATATCTTTTTCCGCTTTTCCTCGGAGATCTCGGTGTGACCTCGGCGTCCTCG
>DASROK010000337.1:0-2472 GCA_035646915.1 Gemmatimonadaceae bacterium | reverse complement strand
CAACAGGTACTTAGCGCCGTCGCTGAAAACGCCGCTCGTCTGATCGGCGCGCAAGATGCCATTATTCATCAGCTTGATGGTGACGTTCTTCGAGATGCAGCCCATTACGGGCTGATTCCGAGAACTCCCGATACGACGACCCCTTTGAATCGTGACTCGGTGGCTGGCAGAGCTGTTGTCGACCGACAGCTCGTTCACATCCACGACATTCTCGCAGAGTCAGAGCTAGAATTTCCACTCGCCAAGTCGCGCTCTCTCCGTGACGGTACGCGATCTGTGCTCGGCCTACCACTTCTCCGGGAAGGCATCCCGATCGGCGCGATTCTCATACGACGTACTGAAGTTCGGCCGTTCTCGGACACGCAAATCAAGCTTCTCAAAATGTTCGCCGATCAATCAGTAATTGCGATTGAGGATGCACGACTGTTTCAGGAACTGAGGGAGTCGCTGGAGCAACAGACTGCCACGAGTGAAATCTTGGGTGTGATCGCCAGCTCGCCGACGGACGTGCAGCCGGTGCTGGATACTGTGGCAGCGAATGCTGCCCGGCTGTGTGATGCAAGTGATGCGGTGGTCCTTCGTACAGAAGGCGACGCTCTTCAGCCTGTTGCCTTACACGGGTCGATCACTGCGGTGCCGATTTCTATCAGCCGTGGTTCTACAAGCGGCCGGGCAGTAATTGATCGGCGTACGATTCATATTCCTGACATGGCCGCCGAGTCAGAAGAGGAGTTCCCGAAGAGTAAGGCCTATGCCAGAGAACATGGCGCACGGACGCACCTTGCCACACCGTTGCTGCGCGAGGGGATACCGATCGGGGCCATCCTGATTCGCCGCACGGAAATTCGCCCTTTCACCGACAAACAGATCGCTCTTCTTGAAACCTTCGCTTCTCAGGCCGTGATCGCGATCGAAAACGTCCGTCTCTTCAAAGAGATCCAAGAGCGTAACGCCGAATTACGCGAGGCCCTCGAGCACCAGACCGCGACGGCCGAGGTGCTCGGTATCATCAGCCGATCACCTACAGACGTGCAACCGGTGTTTGACGCTATCGTTGAGAGCGCGGCCCGAGTTTGCGGGATCGATGACGTCGTGCTGCGCCTACTTGAGGAAGATGCTTTGGTTGCACACGCCCATTTTGGACCCATATCCGTTGTCAGGCGTGAAATCCATCTCAGTGAGGAACAACGGAAGATACGGGCGCAAGCCACTCTCCATATCTCCGACATTCTCGACCCAAGGCAAGCCCGAACAGCTTTGCATGCAACGCCCCTCGGGAATTTTCGGACATTCTTGGGAGTTCCTCTCCGCCAGCACGGGGAACTCATTGGTGTTCTGGTCGCGCGTCGCACCGACGTACGCCCGTTCACCCCTGCCCAGATCAAGCTGCTAGAAACCTTTGCTGACCAAGGGGTCATTGCCCTTGAGAACGTCCGCTTATTTAACGAGCTAAAAGAATCGCTGGAACAGCAGACTGCCACGAGTGAAATCTTGGGTGTCATCGCCAGCTCGCCGACGGATATTCAGCCTGTTTTGGATACAATTGCTGAAAGCGCAGCGCGCTTATGCGATGCGACTAACGCGCAAATTTTCCGGGCCGACGGCAATGTCCTGCGGCTCGCTGCTAATTATGGGAACCTTCCCGCAAGCGAGGAAAGGCCTGCCAGTCGTGAGACAGTAATCGGTCGTATATTTATCGACCGCAAAACTCTGCACATTCATGACCTCGCAGCCGAGGTAGAAACTGAATTCCCCGAATCCCGCGTTGCTCAGCAACGGTTAGGACATCGGACAATCCTCGGAACACCACTGCTGCGAGAGGGCGTCCCCCTGGGAGTGATCGGGCTTCGTCGGATGGAGGTGAGGCCTTTTACCGACCGGCAGATCAACCTTCTCGAAACGTTTGCTGCCCAGGCCGCGATCGCCATTGAAAACGTTCGCCTCTTCAAAGAACTGCAAGAGCGCAATGCCGAACTGCGTGAAGCCCTGGAGCATCAGACAGCAACGTCCGAGGTGCTGGCCATCATCAGCCGCTCGCCGACGGACGTGCAGCCGGTGCTGGATGCAATTGTCGAGAGCGCTGCCCGGGTTTGCGGGATCGATAACCTAGGGTTACGACTCCGCGAGGGAAACAGTCTGTTTTCGCGGGCTCAATTCGGTCCCATTCCGGCCGGGCGCGCCGAGGTCAGTGTTGATGAACCAGCGTCCCGCTGGATACGAGAACATGGGACGCTTCACATTCCCGACCTCAGCGAACAGAACGATTTTCAGATCAGAAATAGCAGCGGCTCGCGCACTTTTTTATTCCTTCCCCTTCGCCACAAAGGCGAAGTTGTTGGAACACTGACGGCGCGTCGCTTTGAGGTGCGTCCGTTCACTCCAGCGCAGATCAAGCTCCTCGAAACATTCGCAGATCAGGCCGTCATCGCAATCGAGAATGTCCGGCTGTTCCAAGAACTCAAAGAGTCGTTG
>DASROK010000336.1:0-2532 GCA_035646915.1 Gemmatimonadaceae bacterium | reverse complement strand
ACTTCAACACGCCGATCTTCGCGCATCGCTCGCATGCAGAATCGGACAAGCCGTGCGAATTCCCGATTGCCGCGCTCAAGTTCAACAGCGGCGACGAAGAGATTGCGTGGGTTATCGAGGATCTCACAAAGGATCGAGCCGATAACAACCTTCGCTGGGGCGATTACGCTCTGCTCTATCGCGCCAACGAGATGGGCAACGGAATCGAAGCGCGCTTTCTCACAGCCGGCGTTCCCTGCCGCATGGCGAACGGACGCGCACTCTCAGACGATCCCGTCGTTCGCTATGTAATCGCCGCTCTTCGGGTGATTCTCGATCCATCTGACCCCATTCATCACGAAGGCTTTCTTCAGGTCGTACTGCCACGGCCTTTGTTCGACGGCGTCCGCTCGAAAGCAGACTCGAAGCATCGCGACATACTCACGCATCTCGAGCGGACAGTGCGCAGACTTCCGAACGAGCACGAGGATGGCAGAAAGCTCCGCCGGGCCATCGCCGCACTGCGCAACCTCGCCACACTCGGCCAGCGTCATCAGTCCATCGCCCTCCTCGTAAACGATCTGCTGTCACACAAGGTCGGACAGTTTCGAACAGTGCTCGAGGAGAACCACGACGAGATTTCCGATCCCGCATCCAATCCGGAAGTCGATTCACTCGCTGCTCGCATCGACGACGCCGTCATTCACCGCCGCACAATCTGGATTCCACGGATGGGCGGCGTTGAGATAGCGCTCAAGGGAATGCTTGCGACATTCGGGATCACTCGCGTCCAGCTGGGCGGTTTCCCGCCGGATGATTCCGTCGGAATCGGTCACGCTGACTGCACATCGCTGGGCATCGCTCTCGGACTCTTCAAGGCAATGCAGCTTCTCCGAAGCCGGGAGTTCGTGAATCAGTTCCGCGACTTCACAGCAGTAGACGTCGAGACGACTGACGGCGACATCACGCGCGCCGAGCTAGTCGAGATAGCCGCAGTGCGTGTTCGCAATGGACGAATTGTCGATGAGATGCGGTCATTTGTGAAACCGAACGCGCCCATCTCCGCGATGGCATTCGAAACTCATGGCATTGGCGAGCACGACGTAATCGACGCGCCATCGTTTGCCGAGGTCTGGCCGCGTTTCAGGGAATTCTGCGCGAGCGATGTGGTTGTTGCGCACAACGGGCACGGGTTCGATTTCCCGATTCTTCGCCGCATGGCGGGCGAAGCGGAATTCGCTGACATGTATCTGTACGACACGCTCGTTCTCGCGCGCGAGCTTCGTAACGACAGCGCCTCGCTGTCTAATCTCGCGCGTGTATACGGTGCTCCGCCTGGCCGCGCACATCACGCACTGGATGACAGCCGTACGCTCGCACGAGTCTTTCTCGGGCTTGCTGAAGAGTATCTCGTGCGCGCTCGCAAGACCTGCCTCGACATCATGCTCGACTACCTCGGCATTGGACTGACCCTCTCCGACCGCGAAACTCTTTGCGAGGAAGCCGAGCGTTTCCGGCAGCTCACGTGCATTCGCCCGTTCTGGCGAAATTCGGTCTCTCTCGACCTTTATCGCGCTGAGTGTGATGCATGCAGCGATGTGAGTGTCTCCGGAATTGACGAGCTCATCGAGCTCCTCGGCGGCGAAGCCCTGCGCGAAAGAATTCGAACCGACAAGTCCGCTGACGAGCGGTACCCTGAGGCAATGCAGCGTCTTCGTCCATTGCTTGCGATGCATGACGGACAGTCACTCAAGGACCAGATCGCAGGAGTACTCGAGAGAATTACGCTGAGCAAGTGGGATGGCGCTCAGCCCGATGATGAGCGAGTGAATCTTCTCACCCTTCACTCCACGAAAGGGCTCGAGTTTTCCCGCGTCTACATACTTGGTACCGATGATTCCGGATTTGGGAGAAACGACAGGAAGCCCAAGGATCAGGTCGAAGAGCTGCGGCGACTACTATATGTAGGGATGACACGCACTATCGATCGCCTGGTGATGACATGCGCCGAATCGCGGAATGGTGAGAGCTGCGGTGGTCACAGGCTGCTGGATGAGATGGACATTATCCCAGCTCCGCCATCATGAACTGGACAGTCGACGCAGGCGATCACACAACTTCGGCGATTTACGACCCCGGCCAGGGCGATGTGATCCCGGATACTGTTTTTATCTGCGCGCACGGAGCAGGCGGCAACATGCTCGACGGCGCGATGCAGAAGACTGCGAAGGCGCTCACTGCTCGCGGCGTCAGTGTGGTTCGGTTCAACTTTCTGTATAAGGAAAGAAAATCGGGCCGTCCCGATGCGATGCCCGTTTTGCAGAAGTGCTATTCCGCTGTTGTCGATCGCGTGAGATCCGACCTCAAGCCAAAGAAGATCGTTATCGGTGGTCGATCGATGGGCGGACGTGCGGCATCGATGATGGCCGCCGAGGACTTCGATTGCGATGGACTTCTATTGTATGCGTATCCGCTGCATCCGCCCGGTCAACCGGAGAAGCTGCGCGACGCGCATCTCTCATCGATAAAGGTTCCGGTGCTGTGCTTCAACGG
>DASROK010000335.1:0-20852 GCA_035646915.1 Gemmatimonadaceae bacterium | reverse complement strand
AAGGAACCTGGATCAATCTCGGCATCTCGCCTGACGGAAAGACAATCGCGTTCGACATCGTTGGCGACATCTACACGATGCCGATTGGCGGCGGCACAGCGAAGCTCATTCTTGGCGGAGCTGCGTACGAACATCAGCCGCGTTTTTCACCGGACGGCAAGCGTATCGCATTCACGTCAGATCGAGACGGAATCACCAATGTCTGGACTTCCGATGTAAATGGAAAAGACCTTCGCCAGATCAGCAAGGAAAAAGAGAGAGAAGTATCGAATCCTGCATGGACTCCCGACGGGCAATATCTCGTGAACCGCAAGCACTTCCGGAACACACGCTCGCTCGGATCGGGAGAGATGTGGTTGTACCACATTGGAGGCGGCAGTGGAATCAAGCTCACCGATCGGCGCAACTGGGAGCAGAATGCAACTGAGCCGATTGTCTCGAGCGATGGACGCTACGTGTATTTCTCCGAAGACGTCTCGCCCGGCGGCGGCTTTCAGTACAACCGTGATGCGCATGGGCAGGTTTACGTAGTCCAGCGATTCGATCGGAATACGGGCACTCGCTCGGCATTCATCGGTGGCGCGGGCAGCGCACTTCGTCCGCAGCTCTCACCCGATGGAAAGACAATGTCGTTTGTGCGGCGCGTCGGACTTAAGAGCGTTCTCTGGCTGCGTGATATGGAGAGTGGTCGCGAGCGTCCACTGTGGGACGGACTCGATCACGATCAGCAGGAAGCATGGGCCATCTACGGTACATATCCCGGTTACGACTGGACGCCCGATGGAAAATCGATCTACGTCTGGGCGAAGGGAAAAATCAATTCAATCGACGTGGCATCGGGCCGCGCCACCGACGTTCCGTTCAACGCGCACATTCATCAGACAATCACCGATGCAGTGCGATTCGCGCAGGAGGTTGCCCCCGACAGCTTCGATGTGAAGATGCTTCGCTGGGTAACCGTCTCCCCCGATGAGAAACGCGTTGTCTACACATCACTAGGCAAACTTTATGTGAAGGAACTGCCGAATGGAAAACCGCACCGTGTAACGACCGATTCGGAGAACGATGAGCTGTTTCCATCGTGGTCGCCGGACAGCCGCAATCTCGTCTATGCAACGTGGGATGACGAGAAGCTCGGTGCGATTCGCACCGTGGGAGTCGACGGATCTCGCAGCCGCAAGATCACGACGAAGATGGGGCATTACATCGAGCCGAAGTTCTCGGAGAACGGCCAGCAGATTGTTTTCAGGAGAATTGGCAGCGATGGCCTGAGGTCGCGCCTTTATACGCAGGATAGAGGCATCTATATAGTGGGAGCATCTGGCGGAGAGCCGAAGCTCGTCACCGAAGAAGGGTCGGTTCCGCGATTCAACAAGGCGGGCGATCGTATTTTCCTGTCATCGGGTGAAGGACAGAAGGCAGCCCTCATCAGTGTGAACCTCACCGGTGGCGATCGACGTGTTCATCTCACGTCGGACAACGCGACCGAGTTCGTTCCGTCGCCGGATGAAAAGTTTGTTGCATGGGTGGAGCGATTCAATGCGTACATGGCGCCGCTGCCGCTCACTGGCAAGCCGATCGATGTGAGCACGAGCGTCAGCGATTTTCCGTCGAAGCGAATTTCGCGTGACGCCGGCGCGTACATGCACTGGGCGCCAAACTCGCGCCGCGTTTACTGGGCACTGGGACCGGATCTGTATCATCGCGACGTATCCGCCACGTTTGCGTTCGAGACGCAGGATACCACGACTCTCATCAAGGATCCCGAGAGCAAGGGCATTCCGATTGGATTCAAGGCGGCGATGAACAAACCAAGTGGGAAGCTTGCGCTTGTTGGTGCGACTGTGATCTCGATGAAGGGTGATGAGGTCATTCCAAATGCGACGATTCTTATAGACCAGAATCGCATCATTTATGTCGGCACCGGCGACAACATCAAGTACGGCAGCGATGCGAAGCGTATCGACGTGAGCGGCAAGTTCATCATGCCCGGATTTGTAGATGCGCATGCGCACATCGGAACGGGGTCGAGCGGAATTGCGCTGCGGTTGAACTCCGGATTCCTGGCAAGCCTGGCGTTCGGAACCACGACAATGCACGATCCATCGAACGAAACGTCGATGGTGTTCTCGACCGCTGAAACGATACGTGCAACGGACATGATCGCGCCGCGTCTGTTCTCGACAGGAACGATTCTCTACGGTGCCGAAGGCAGCTTCAAGGCAATTACGACGTCATTCGACGATGCGATTGCCCACCTGCGCCGCATGAAGGCCGTTGGCGCGTTCAGCGTGAAGAGCTACAACCAGCCGCGTCGTGACGCGAGACAGCAGATCATCGAGGCTGCTCGACAGCTGCAGATGGAAGTTGTCCCTGAAGGTGGATCTACGTTCTCGGTGAACACGACGATGTTCCTCGATGGGCACACGACACTCGAGCACAATCTTCCTGTCGCCCCGCTTTACGAGGACATGCTCAAGCTGATATCAGAGTCGAAGACTGCATATACGCCGACGTTCATCGTTCTGTATGGCGGAATGAGCGGAGAGAACTACTGGTACCAGAACACAAACGTGTGGGAGAACGAGAAGCTTCAGTATTACAACGCACCGGGGAACATCGACGCCCGCTCGCGCCGTCGTCCAATGGCATCGAATGACGACTATTTCTTCGTCACCGTGTCGCAGTCCGTCAAGAAGCTGAATGACCGAGGCGTTCTGGTAAACACGGGTGCGCACGGCCAGCAGGATGGCATCGGAGAGCACTGGGAAATCTGGATGATGCAGATGGGCGGGATGTCGAATCATCAGGCACTCCGCGCAGCCACGATCAACGGGGCCAGATCTCTCGGTCTCGACAAGGACGTGGGCTCACTCGAACCAGGAAAGCTTGCAGATCTCATCGTGCTCGATGCGAATCCGCTTACCGACATCAAGAACACTCAAACGATCAAGTACGTCATGGTCAACGGACGCATGTACGACGTTACGAACATGGCGCAGCTTGGAAACCATCCAGCACCTGCGCCGAAGCCATTCTGGAGAGAGTAAAGCAGGCGATGAACGTTGAAGACTTCTCAAGCGCAGCCGACCCAGACGGAATCCTTCGCGGATTCAGGGAGTTCTGATGCTCAATGCTTCCAGATCATTTCCCACCGGACGCGTAATACTTCTCACATTGCTCGCTCTCGCATTCTGTACGCAGGCGGCGCACTCACAGGGGATATATCAGCGAAAGACGACGGTCAAAGCGACTATTGCCGGCAGTCACAACATCTACGATGGGTCTTTCACTGGAAGCGGGGTGTCCAGCATCTGTGGAGAGATTCCGAAAATGTCTTCGATGACTGGAGTCGATACATTCGTCATCGAGTACCCAAACGATGATCCCAAGAATGCGGGCATTCAGTCGGTTTCATTTGGCTCGAAGCAGCTCGTTGGAAAAGCAACGACGGCAAGGCTGTTCACGCTCAATGTCGCAGTTCGACTGCCAAACGGGTCCAAGCCTTATGCCTACGTGCTGAATACGGATCCACCCAGAGCGGGCAATTCCGGCGTGGCCACCATTGTCAGAGCAAAGAACAGAGTGACAGTGAGAGTAAAGGGATCGAACGAACGCGGCGGAGAGACGATCGATTTCTCGATCACCTGCATGTAGCGGTCAGGGGGTTACCCCAATCGCGCGCGCGTGCTCGAGAAGCATTACATCCTGAGTATGTTGTGAGAGAGCGAGCCTCATCTCCTCGCGTGCTTTCTTTACCTGCCCATCGCGATAGAGGGCCCACGCCATGAGATCGTGACCATAGACATCCTTGCGATCATGCAGCTCCTTCCGCGCACGCTTCAGTACATCGGCTCGATCTGCAGGAGTCCCATGATCGAGCAGGAACAACCCCCAGGCACGATGAATTGCTCCCGGCTGCTTGAGCGCGCTGACTGACATTGCACGAGCATAACTTGCTGCCTGCGGGGAATCGCCCAGATGTGAGTACGCAAGACTCACCACTCCCAGCGTTGCGGGGTCGAGCTGGTTTACCGTCGCACGTTCTCCATAATCGGCAGCTTCGCGCCATGCGCCGCGAGCCAGAGCCGCACGAGCAAGCCCACCAAGTACCCGTACATCGTCGGGATTTCTTGCAAGTCCACTTACGAATGCCGATTCAGCAGCGGCAACATTGCCAACTCGAAGCTCGAGGTCTCCGAGCCGATAGTAAAACCATGCAGCCTGCTCACGAGGAAGATCATCGCGGCGGTCTACCTTTACAATCGCTCGCTGAAGAAACTCGCGTGCGACATCGATCCGGCCGGTAAGCTCATACCATCGAGCGAGTCGCGCGCCTGTTGTGAAATTCCTTCCATCGTATTGAATCGCCGCGAAGTGCTGCGCCGCCGACGGGTAATCGCCAAGCTCGAGCTCTATCTCCCCGAGCAATGCAAGATGAGACGGGTTTCCCGGATCGAGTGAATCCGCACGCAGCGCAACGGCACGCGCCGCGCTGAATTCGTGGCGCGCCATCAGAAGACTCGCAAGGAGCTCGAACGCAGAATAATTCCGCTGGGTACGCTCCGATATCGATTCCTTCACCAGTCGTTCGGCATGATCGATATCCGAGGCAGAGCCAGGCGCTCTCGACCGGGCGAAAAGAAGCTTTGCGAGTACGAATCGGTCGATGGCGCTTTCAGGATCCTCAACGATGCGCCTGGAATAGAAATCAATATCGCGATCGCGCACTTCAGTCTCATTGTATGGCACAGACGGCGATTCGATCACCGGCTTCGAAGCCGGTGCGCAACCAACTGCAAGTGCGAGAGAGAGAAGTGCGCGTCGCGACATGAGGATTACAGTGTGGGTGAGGCGAGATACGGGAACGTATTCGAGAATGCCTTGTCGTTCGCGCCAACGTTGTCAGTGCACAGCGGCAGCGTGAAGTTGTCGCAGTACGCGCCATTCGCGCTGATGAGCTTTCCAAAGATTGCCGTGAGTCCCGCATCGACGACGTCATCGGTCAGATTGCGTCCGCCCCAGCCATTGGCGAGCGCCCACGACAACCATCCTGAGGTCGCCGGGTTTCTCGATGACTCGACGATGAGCATATCGGGATAAAGCACTGCGCCGAGTGTATTCGCGACTTCCGGCTGGCCGGCGCGAAATGCATTGATGAAGGCCAGGCTTTGCGGACCGAACTTAGCGGAGTTGTACGGCTGTGTGCGGTTGTACTCGTCGTGATTTGCCTTCGTGATCGTCACTTCGCTGACGAGAGGATTGCCGAGGAATTCGACCTGCTCGTAGACGGTGTTGTCGTCGCCTTCATCTTCATCTGCGGCATTCACCTGGCTCAATGCCGGGCCCGCAATGTCCTTCTGGTTGTTGTCGCTGCATGCGCCGACTGCGAGTATGCTCGCAAAGACACAAGTGACCGCGACCTTTCTGATGTCCAGCATTGAAGTAAGCTCCTGTTGATTGGATGAGATCAGTTGCGGGCGCGGCTTGTTGTTCCCCACACTCCGAAGCGGCCATTGGTGGACGGATTGGCGATCATCGATGTGGGAAGCTCGATCACGATTGCCATGTCGTTGATTCCGCGCAGATAATCGACAGCATCTCCAACCGGGCGGAATGTGAGCGGCCCCTGCGTGATAGTGGAGAGAGGCCCTGCCTCTGGCTTGCGATCCGGAAGAATGCGGAAGAAAGTCTCGAGGTCGATGAAGAACGGATCGTCGCGCGGCCCTGCGAACAGCTTGATGTCGCCCGACTGGATCACCGTGTTGGTGTATCCCTTGATCTGCTTTCCGCCAACGAGAGTGTTCATTGTGCCCGCTTGATTCGGCGACACGGGGCCGCGGAGCGTGGCTTTCTGCTTTCCTGCTTTACCGGTGAACGTGATCTGGAAGACGAGGTCTTCGCGTGCATCGCCGGTGTTGTCGATCTTGATCTGATACAGCTCCTGATCTTTCGTGCCGAAAATGAAGCTCGGTGTCTGTGCGGGAGTAATCGGTGAGCTTGTGCCGAGTACGAGGACTGTGTGTGATGAGTTACCCGGGGCGGGGAATGCGTAGACGTCGTTGACGTCGTATCGCGGGGAGAGCTCGACGAGCGGTGTATCCTGGTGATCCGATGCTGTCACGGCTCGAATCGCGACGACGGATCCCGCCGTGAGAACGACGGCAGCGAGTGCCAGGGTACGCACTCTCGATTGATTCCACTTCTTCATGTCCTGCTCCATTGTGGAGGTTGTGGGCGCATATCGGGGGTACGCCGGCCAGGTGGAATCGGATTTATGCTGTAGATTTCTCGACCTATGCGATTGCTTCTGCTGTTGATTCCGGTATCGCTCAGCGCGCAGCTGCGGCCAGTCAACACATTCTCAATCGTCGCGCGTGACTCGGCCACTGGTCAGATCGGGGTCGCAGTTCAATCGCACTGGTTCGCTGTTGGTCAGATCGTGCCGTGGGCTGAAGCGGGAGTTGGCGCGGTAGCGACTCAAAGCTTTGTGGATCCTGCATATGGAAAGCTCGGGCTCGATCTAATGCGTGCGGGCAGGAGCGGACCTGATGCATTGCGCGCGCTGCTCAACGGCGATGCGTCGTGTGCGGTGCGACAGGTTGCGATGATCGATGCAAAGGGAGATGTCGCTACCTTCACTGGAAGCCGCGACATCGTCGCGGCAGGTGGAATCGCCGGATCGCAGTCGTCGCAATCGCGCATTCAATGCGGTGATTCCGACGGAACATTCAGCGTCGGGCGTAATTTCTCCGCGCAGGCGAATCTCATGTCGAACGACAAAGTCTGGCCAGCAATGGCAAAGGCTTTTTCGGAGACGAAAGGAGACATTGCCGACCGCATGCTTGCTGCACTCGATGCTGCGCAGGCAGTGGGCGGGGACATTCGTGGCAAGCAATCCGCGGCGCTGATTGTGGTGAATGCAACCAGTACTGGAAAGTCATGGAGTGACCGTGTCTTTGACGTTCGCGTGGATGATCATCCAGAGCCCCTCGTCGAGCTGCGGCGACTTGTCGCGCTCCATCGCGCTTACAACCACATGAATGCTGGTGATCTTGCAGTCGAGCATGGCGATGCAGCGCTCGCGCTTCGTGAATATTCAGCCGCGGAAGAGATCGCGGCGACCACGAAAGGCATTCCGGTGAGCCGTCATGCTGAAATGATTTTCTGGCATGCGGTTGCGCTGGTAAACATGAAACGGCTGGACGAATCGCTGCCACTCTTTGCGCGCGCGTTCGAGATGCAGCCTTCGTTGCGCGAGCTGACGCCGCGGCTGCCGCGAGCCGGGCTGCTTCCAAATGACTCGGCAGTGATCGAGCGGATTAGAAAGACAAGGCGATGACGCTTGCATCTCCAAACACTCTCTGGAGGTAATGATGCCGATGTACCTGACGCGGTTCAGCTACACACCCGAGACTTGGGCAAGGCTGGTGAAGAATCCCGAGGATCGCCGCACTGCTGCGAAGCAGTACATCGAGTCGATTGGTGGCAAGCTGCATGGATTCTGGTATGCATTCGGCGAGCACGATGGCTACAACCTGTGGGAGGCGCCTGATAACGTCTCGATGGCGGCAGCGGCGATCGCTATTGGTTCAGGCGGCGCGCTGAGCTCGATTGAAACCACGGTTTTGATGACCGTCGAAGAAACAGTCGAGGCGTTGCAGAAAGCGTCATCGATTACTTATCGAGCACCTGGGAAAGACTAATCGTCATTGCCAAACCGCCAGTTGCGCGCCCAATCGCCACGCTGGTGGATGCAGCAGTTATGTCGCATTTGCCTGATGCAGGGGCGGTCGTGGCCATGCTTAAGACCCATCGTACGCAGATAGAAGACTTAGCAGGTCGACATGTGTGATTCCCGCCCGCCTAATTTTCGCCGCGGCCTCAGGCCGACGCGTTCCGCTTCACAAAGTTCAAACGCTCGAGCAACGCGATGAATCGCGGCTCGCCGCGGAGCGAGTCAAAAATCGAATCCTGTCCGAGCCAGGCCAGCATCTGTGAATCAGCGGCAAGTGCCTTTTCCAGATTGTCAATCGCACGGGCTTTGTCGCCCAGACCCAGGTACACCATCGCGAGGTTGAATGGAAGCACAGGCGCTCTGCCGGCCATCTTTTTCAGTGCGTCGAGCTCAGCGAGTGCGCCGGTTCGGTCACCTGACGCGCCACGCGCGTAGGCGAGGTACGCAGTCACAAACGGCGGTGCGCCCATTCCGGCCGATTTCTTCAGGAACGGAATAGCATCACGCGGATTTTTGCTGTCCAGCTCGATCCAGCCTTCGATCATCACTGGAAAGAAATAACTGGGATCGAGCTGCTTTGCCCGTATCGCCAATTCTCTGGCGCCGTCGAAATTCTTGTTGAACAAGAACGCCAGCGTTGCATCAATCAGTATCTGCGGCGACAAGGGATCGAGCTCGGCGGCGCGCCTGCCCTCGGCCATTGATTCGTCGAACCGTCCGGTAAAAGCCAGCGCCATACCGAATTGATCGTGAGCGAACGCGTAGTTCGGGTTCAGTGAAATCGCCTTCCGGAATTCGCGCTCACATCCTGCCCAATCGTATTCATAGAACAATTTGTAGGTAGCGAGTGATGCGTGTCCTTCGGCAGAGGTGCTGTCCAGCCGCACTGCTTTCAGTGCTGCCTCCCGTGCTTTGGGGCGAGCCGCAGTCGCAGTCATTCGCCCTTCATTATACCCCGCCCACAGGTACGCATCTGAGAGTCCCGAATACGCCGGCGCAAATGAGGGATCCAGCTTCACCGCAATCTCGAACTGCTCGATCGCGCTCTGCAGATTGTCATCGCTCGGTCGGTTGAAGAAGTAGCGGCCCTTGAGATACGCATCGTGCGCCTCGGGATTGACGTTCTTCGCCGATGCAAGTCGCGACTGCTCTACCGGCGACAACGCCACATTGATCGCGCTCGCAATCGCCGATGCAAGATCTGCCTGCAGCACAAACACATCCCCGGAGCTGCGTTCGAATTTGTCGGACCAGATGTACTGATCGAGTCGTGCGTTGATCAGCTGTGCTGTGATGCGCACCTTGTCACCAACGCGCACAACCGAGCCCTCTACGATAGCGTCAACGTTCAAAGCTTTGGCGATATCCGGCGTTGACGGGCGATTCTTTCCAGCGAACTGAGATGCAGAACCGCGCGAGATGACGCGCAGTGAGCTGATGCGAGCCAGATCAGACGTGAGTTCGTCCGTCATTCCTTCCACGAAATATTCCTGCGTCGAATCACCCGAGTAATTGTCGAGTGGCAAGACCGCGATTGATCGAATGTGAGCCCCGGCCGCCTCTGCCGCCGAATCAGCGCGCGCACCGCCTGCGGTGCTGGGGAGCGTCCTGAACACTACAAGTGCAGCGGCCACGGCTGCGACCAGGAGTGCACCGGCAACCATCTGGTTCGTTTTCGATTTCTGAGGTGGGGCCGATTTCGTCAACGCGTCCGCGAATTCACGCGCTGTTGCAAACCGGTCTTCGGGCGAAGTTGCAAGCCCGCGCATGATTGCCGCATCCATTGCCGGTGTTACGTCGTCGCGTACCGGGCGGAGCGAAGTTGGTCGCTGTGTCGCCAGCTTTGCAATGATCGCCTGCACCGTTGGTCCGTTGAACGGCGGTTCACCACCAAGCATTTCGTACGTCACCGCGGCCAGTGAAAAAATGTCACTCCTCGCGTCAACGTCGCGGTCGCCCATTGCCTGTTCGGGACTCATGTATAGCGGAGATCCAATCGAAAGTCCTGTCTCGGTAATCCGACCATCGCCTGCATTGCCCATCGCCAGGGCAATACCGAAATCGGCAAGCAATGCTTCGCCGTCATGAAACAGAATGTTTTCGGGTTTGATATCGCGGTGTATCACTCCTTGTCGGTGGGCAAAATCGAGCGCACCCGCCACTTGCGTCACAATGCGAATCGTTTCCTCAACCGTGAGCCGCTCCTCGCGCGTTAACCGTTCACGCAATGACTGACCCTGAACCAGCGGCATGACGTAGTACAGAACACCATCGGCCACGCCGGAGTCGTACAAGGCGAGAATGTGTGGGTGCTGCAGATTTGCCGTGACCTGTATTTCGCGTAGGAATCGCTGGGCTCCCACGGCCGCCGCGAGTCCTGGCTTGATCACCTTGAGCGCAATCTGGCGGTTGTGCCTGATATCATGCGCCAGATAAACGACCGCCATGCCGCCGACGCCAAGTTCGCGTTCTATGCGGTAGCGGTCGGCAAGCGCAGCCGTCAGCTGGTCGGGCAGCTCGGGCACGCGGAAAAAAGTAACTCGGCGTGCCTGCGAGCGTTACACAACGATTTTCTACCCGCAACAGCCGGGACGGGCGATGGTTCATACGCACGTCGCATTCGTGCCTCGCGATCGGGTACAACGTACGTCTCCGCATTTATATGGTTCGCTTGCAGCTTAACGTCAGGCGTTAGACTTCCTAAAGATTCGTCGCGCCAACCCACACTCATCTCGTGTCGTCTCCCTTTCGGGCCGTTCTACTCTCGCTAGCTCCACTACCAGCATTGGTCGTGGGTGTCCTTATCATGCGGCGGAGTGATGTGAGTTCCAGCATCGTGGCCCAGCAACTTGCCGGAGGGCTTCTCCTCACAATCGCTTGCTTAGCGATATGTCTTAGACGGCGTCCCACTTTGAATGTTACAACTCCGGGATCGACGATCATTGCTGCAGGTGCGCCCGTCGTCTTACTAATCCTGACCTTGCTACACCAGGGTATGGACGGTGTCCACCGATGGGTATCGGCAGGTCCAGTTCAGTTGCATGCTGGCTTTATCGCACTACCCGTTTTGATCATTTTTGCCGGCACTGTCGCGCGAAGTGGGAGTTCGCGCGCTCGCTGGATCGCTGACGCGGGCATTGTAGTCGCGGCGGCGACGCTCGCATTCCAGCCGGATGCTTCCCAGGCTATCGCATTCGCGGCGGCAGTAGTGGTTGTCGTGCTTCAGAGGAGCGCCGCGTCCCGGATTGACTGGATTGCGGTCGCCGTTTGCGTTGGCTCTTCCATCCTGGCCCTTTCGCGGCCCGACCCGCTGGAAGCCGTCCCTCACGTCGAAGGAATTGTTCACCTTGCGGCGAGCACGGGCCTCGCGTGGCTGGTCGCATCAATCGTAGCGTTGATGCTGCTGCCCATCCCGTTCGTCTTGAATTGGATAAGGCACCGTGATCATCATGAGGAGATAAGCCTCGCCGTTTACTTCGTCACCGTATGCATCGCAGCGCTCGTGGCGCCGTTCCCGGTGCCAGTTCTCGGTTTTGGTCTCTCACCCGTTCTTGGCTACTTTGTTGCGCTAGGTTGGACTGTGCGGAATGACGCTGTTTCAACGCTACCAACGGCTGGCGAGAGACCGTCGCGCATGAAGTCTAACGCACGCTGAAGCTGACAAGCGCTTGCGGACCTCGGTTTCGGTGTTGTGATTGTGGGCGAGGATGTTGCGGGCAAGAAACCGAAAAAGAGGCTTTACGCAATGCGGTAGTTCTCAATGCCGGGCGAACGGACACAGCAAGATTTCCGTGCGGCGTTATTACTGCAGCGGTCACTAGACATAAACTTGCGCATGGCGGCCAAAAAGGGCCGAATTTTTTTAGATCTCGTTTCGCTTCATCGCCTCCACCACGTGCGCCGCTGCACGCGCCGTCAGCGCCATGTACGTGATGCTCGGATTCTGACACGCGGTGCTCGCCATGCATGAGCCATCGGTAATGAACAGGTTCTTCACATCCCACGACTGATTCCAGCCGTTCAAAACTCCGTCCTTTGGGGTCCTGCTCATCCGCGCACCGCCCATCTCGTGAATACAATGCCCCGGCGGGTTCAAGCCGTTGTCCTGCCGAATGTCCTTAACTCCCGCTGCGTCAAGCATCTCGGCCATGGTCTTCGCCATGTCCTTTTCCATCGCGCGCTCGTTATCAGTCCAGCGCACTTCGATGCGCGCGGCGGGGATGCCCCACTTGTCCTTAACGACGGGATCGAGCGTAACACGATTTTCTTCGCGAGGCAGCGATTCCCCAAAACCCAATCCGGAGAAATACCAGCCACCAAGCTCGTCGATCAATGATTGCTTGAACTTTGCGCCATGACCCTGCATCCATTGACCGCGATCCCAGCCGGAACGACCGGAATACGCCTGGAACGCATACCCGCGCACGAAATCGGGATGCTGGGTTCTGACATTCCGGAAGCGTGCGATGTAAGCACCGTTGGGACGGTTGCCGATTGTACGCTTGTCCGTGAAGCCCGGATACGACCCTGACGCGCCTGAGCCAAAGTTATGATCCATGACGTACTTGCCGAGCGTGCCGCTCGAGTTGGCAAGGCCGTCCGGGAACTGTGCGCTTTTCGAATTCAGGAGTAGACGAACCGACTCAATGGTGGACGCGCAGAGAAAAACTATGCGCGCTGTATACTCCGTCTCGCGACGCGTGAGCGCGTCGATCACGCGCACGCCGCGCGCACGGTTCTTCGTCGCGTCGTAGAGAACTTCCGCAACTACGCTATGCGGTTTGAGAGTCAGTCTGCCCGTGGCACGAGCAGCGGGAAGAGTTGCCGCGATGCTGCTGAAGTAAGAGTTCGTGATGCAGCCCTTCTCGCACGGACCGCAATAATGGCACGCGAGCCGGCCGCCGTGATTCTGCGTAAGAATTGCGCAGCGCCCGATCGTCAACACGCGCTCGCCGCCGAACGCTTTGAGAATTTTTGGACGAGCATCGGCCTCTACAGCAGTCATCTGCATCGGCGGCAGAAACACGCCGTCAGGAAGCTGCGATAATCCTTCGTGTCTGCCACTCACGCCGATGAACCGCTCGACGTGGGCGTACCAGGGATTGATGTCACTATACCGAATCGGCCAGTCGGTTCCATGCCCGTCTTTCAGATTCGCCTCGAAATCCAGATCGCTCCAGCGATATACCTGTCGTCCCCACATGATGGAGCGTCCGCCAACCTGCCGGCCACGCAGCCAGTTGAACGGCGCGTCCGCCGGTGCGGTGTACGGATTCTCCGCGTCTTTCACGAAGAACTTGTGGCCAAGCTCGTCGCATGCGTAGCAGCGGCTCTGAATGGGCTGGTCGCGCTCGAGCTCTTTTCGATTCCCATAGCCGCGGAAATGCATCTGCCACGGCTGTACGTGCTCGACATAATCCTTGCCCGGGTCGATCGGACCGCCTGCTTCGAGCACCAGTGTGCGAAGGCCGCGCTCCGTCAACTCTTTCGCCGCCCATCCACCGCTCATTCCCGAGCCGACGACAATTGCGTCGTAGTCATTCGCCTCAAGCATGCGCGTGTCCCTCCGTGCCTGCATTCTCTTCACTCTTTGGCGTGGCGGTTCCCGACGGCCGTCTCTTGATCGTCACTGGCGCGGCACCTTCGAATTTTCCCGGCATCACGTTCACCTTGAGCACGTCCCTCATCACACGCTCGCTGGTGAAGTAGCCGTGCACGACGAGTCCCTTGATCCTCCAGTACGTCTGCGACGGCTCGGTGCCGCGATCGCCCTTTTCGAAGCTGTCGATCATCGCGCTCCGCTTATCAGTGCTTATTTCGGCGAAGGTGGCGTTGGACTCGGTGCGCGCGCGCGCGTCGATCGCGTCGAGTCCGGCCAGGGCGGCGACCCGTTCTGTGTCCGTGAGGTACTCGTTCACGATCACGTCCACGAATTTGTGGACGCCGACATCAGTCGCGCCCGGCGTATTAGTTCGCGGGATGATCGTGTCGGCAATCGCTCGTACGAGCGCCAGATGTGCGGGGCTCAGCGCATTCTGCAGTGGAATTCCGCTCGCCACTCGAGACCAGGCGGCGACGGTTTTGTCCGGGACCACAGCAAGCGCTGCGGCAGATGCAAGTGCGCGGAAAAGCTCACGCCGTTTCATGAATTACGTCGCGGTGAAAGAGGGAGAGTCAGCTGTAAATGCTGCCTCTCCGACCGCGTCGCGTCAACGGCCCGAGCAACCTTCACATTAGCTGACAGGCGGTTCAATAACCGATGTTACTCAGCGGCGCGAGCACCCGGACGTAACCGCAACAGGGACATGAGTGCAAAGCCAAGCCCCGCCCCGAGAACATTCAAGATAAAATCGTTGATGTCTGCAGTTCGATAGCTCCCGAATGCTCGCGACAGGTATTGAAGGACCTCGATGCTCAGTGAAAGAGCTATCGCGATCTGTATCCCCTTCCAGAAAGGAAGACGTCTCGAGACCAGAGGGAGCAGTATGCCGAGCGGGAAGAAGAGCAAGAAATTACCGCGTGCATTCCGCACACAAAATCCTCGGGCAGTCGAGCCCCTCGGCATTATTGCGGGTGAGCAGGTCAGCGATGCCAGCCTGGGACGGAGCTCGATTCCCGCCGACGACTCGGCAACCATGCGCGAAGGACGGCTTGGGACGAGCGTCACAGCGGCGAGCCCGGAGAGATAGACAACGATGATCAGCAGCAGGGCTTCGTGTCGGAGCGACCATGTTTGCCTGTGGGTCCGAAGCCAGTACAGCCGCAACAGGAGCCAACATGGAACTACGATCGAGCTGAGGACCAGAATCGGAAAGGCTAGGCTGCGATATGGAAGAAACGGATAGAGTAAATGGCGGAGCATGTGGCCGGGTTGAGGACGTGAGGATAAATAGTAATAAAACGCTACTATTTACCGCCCTCGAACGTTGCAGTCATCAGCGCAAACATGAATTGATCTGTCTTCGCTTCGGGATTCCTGAAAACCAGATACAGGTCATGCATGCCTGAAGTGGACTTGAGCGGCACACGCAGTCGAGCTGGCGGTACCCCCTGGCCGGTCGGTTTCATCACCTCGCTTTCGCCAAGCAGAGCACCATCCACCGAGTCGAGACGCACTTCGATCTTTCCGCCAATTGCGTTGTACTGCGACGGTGCAGATCCGGTGAATGTCAAAGCGGCAACATCGGTGAGATCGATCTGCCTGAAAGCTACAGACGCACCGTTTCGATTTACGACTGCAACTTCGACCGGCACTTCCTGAACACTCTGCTTCTGCATTCCTTCCGATAGTTCTCCACTCGATACGACAACCGTCGGCGAGTGAAGAACAACACTTCTCTGTTTCTCGATCGCAGGCATTCCGTTCGCACCACGGTCAGTGTACGCAGCGCTAACAACCACAACACCGGTTGGCGAATCGCCCGAGCCAGCTGGAGGCGTGTACGAGCCGGTAGGCGGCAGTGAAGGCGTTGTCGGCCTGGGAGCAGCGAGACTCATGATGTAAGCGAGTATCTGAGACGCTTGCTCTTCGGTGATCTGAGGATGAGCAGGCATAGTGACACTGCCCCACACTCCAGATCCTCCTGTACGAATCTTTCGTACAAGACGCGCAATCGCCGCGCTGTCACTGTGATACTTTTTCGCGACGTCAGCGTATGCCGGTCCAATCGATTTGCGGTTCAGCTGATGGCACGCGAGGCAGTCACTGCCTTCGATCAATGTTCTTCCTCTTGATTGTGCTACCACGCTACCACTCGATTTTGTCGCTGCAGCGGCTGGCATTCCTTCCTTCGAATACTGCGCAGCGACATTCACTCGCTGCGCGGGAATCCTGCCATTTGCAAGCGTGCCATCCTCACGATCAGTCACCCGCACTGCATACTGCACGGGAACGCCTGGAAAGTAGAACGACTTATTACTTCCAACGACATCAACATCGACATTCGGCGGCTCATTGCCGGCAACGACATGAACTGAAGCAGTTGCGCGAGCACCCTTTGGATCAGTCACCGTAAGCGACGCCGTATACGTACCTGGTGTTGTGAATGTGAATGAAGGATTCGGCTGAGCCAGCGTCCTTGCGACGGCGCCGTCGCGCCGCGAAATCGTCCATACGTATTTCAGAGAATCTTCATCGAGATCGAGCGTGCCCGCGGACGAAAGCGCGACACGAAGTGGAAGTGCGCCTGCCGCATGATCGACAGCGGCTGCAACTATTGGCTTGCGATTTCCGGCGTTGTACTCGATGCGAACCAGGCGTGCATCCGGATTACCCTGGAACCATCCAGTTCCATACTCGAGCAGATAAAGGTCGCCACTACGACCAAACTGCATGTCCATCGGATTACTGAACTTCTCACCCGGCATGAATCTCTCGATGGAGACGAGATCGCCGCTTGCATTCATCGTGACTGACATGATCCAACCGCGCAGCCAGTCATAGATGAAAAGTTTTCCATCGTAATACTGCGGGAAAGGTCTGACTGCGCGCGGGAATTCATCGCGATGAAAAACAGGACCTGCCATCGCAGTGCGGCCTCCGCTTCCGACAATCGGAAACTCAGAGGAAGGTCCGTACGGATACCAGATGAAAGCGCCCTTTGCCGGCGGCAGATCATTGAGGCCCGTATTGTTCGGCGAATTGTTCACAGGATGTGCAGGATCGAACGGCGGCTCGCCTGTGATCTTTACAGTTACCGAATCTGTGAACGTCGACTTCCAGTACGCCTTGTTGTTACCAACGAAGTAAGGCCAGCCGAAATTGCCCGCGCTTCTGGCCTGATTGATTTCGTCATAACCCTTGGGGCCACGGCCGGCGGAATCCTCGCCCGCATCGGGTCCAACCTCTCCCCAGTAGACAAAGCCTGTCCGCTTGTCCACCGCGATGCGATAGGGATTGCGATGGCCCATGCTGAAGATCTCGGGCCGCGTTTTCGCTGTTCCTGGCGGGAAAAGATTTCCCATCGGAATTGTGTAACTGCCATTGGGCTCCGGATGAATGCGAATGATCTTTCCGCGAAGATCATTCGTGTTCCCTGAAGATTTCTGCGCATCCCAGGGCATTCGGCCTGGACGCTCGTCGATCGGCGCATAACCACTTGCAAACGGATTCGAGTTGTCGCCCGTCGACATGTAGAGATTGCCTTTCGCATCAAAATCGATCGAGCCTCCGGTGTGACAGCACTTGAGGCGCTGAGTTCCAATCTCGAGCAGAACTTTCTTCGATGTGAGCTCGATCGAATCTCCCTTCATGTGAAACCGCGCGAGCACATTCTTCGGCTCGTGACCAGCGGGAGAGTAGTACATGTATACGAAACCATTCGCTGCAAAGTTCGGGTCAGCTGCAAGACCGAGCAGGCCATCTTCCGCCTGGGAGCTGTCCGCGTACCTGGTGCTTACAGGAATCGTTGCGATCCGCTTTACTTTTCCTGTCGACGGCTTGTACAGATTCACAAACCCGTGTCGTTCCACGAACAGCACTCGCTCGTCGGGAAGAACTGCGAGCTCTACCGGCTCGTTGAGGTCGCTTGCCAGAACAACTTTGGTAAAGCGATTCTCTTCAGGCCGAGCGCGGTTGAAGTCGACGTCTGAAGTTCCCATCGCATAGCGAAGTCCACCGAGGAGGTGTTTCAGATACGGCGGCTCGGTGAATGTGGCTTCGGTGTGGCCCATGTTCGTGTAGAACGCGCGTCCGCCATCGAAGTCGTGATACCAGCTCATTGGATGATGATCGCCGTTTGTTCCGCCCTGATAGCTCTTCTCATCGATGTCGACAAGAACGTGAATCGTCGGATCGATCGACTTGAAGTTGTAGAACTCGTCTTCGCGATCCCACGTATCGGGTAACCCCTGAGTCGATACATGAGTCTTGTCGATCACGCGGAACGTTCCCTTGCGAACATTGGGGTCGTTCGGATGACCGTTGAACCACGCACCGGCGAGCCTGCCGTACCAGGGCCAGTCGTATTCGGTATCGGTCGCGGAGTGAATTCCGACGTATCCACCGCCCGCCTGGATATAGCGCTCGAAATCATCCTGCTGCGCTGGGTCGAGCACGTCCCCTGTTGTGTTGAGGAAAACCACTGCGCGATATCGCGCGAGATTCTTCGAAGTAAATGCACCGGCGTCTTCGGTTGCGTCGACGGAGAACTGGTTTTCCTGTCCAAGCTTTCGAATCGCCGCGAGTCCTGCCGCAATCGAGGTGTGCCGGTAGCCGGCCGTTTTCGAAAAGACGAGCACTCGGGCATTCTGACCGTGTGCCTCGAGCGGGGCACAGACAGAAGCGACAAGGAGTGCGAGCGCGGCTGCGAGGCGTTGCATGGGCAGTCGAAGTCGGGATTGAGAGATCGGAGCCGGGCTATACTATATAGAGTACGCCAGGGAGGCGGAATGATCCGTAAGCTGAAATCAGGCGAATATCGACTCTATTCTCGCAAGAAAAATCCGAAGACTGGCAAGCGGCGAAACCTCGGCACGTTCAAGAGTCGGGCTGCCGCCGAGAAACACGAGAAGGCCGTTCAGTTTTTCAAGCGACACTGAGCCTATCAGTCGCTCGTCATGATGAACAGCGGCGCACCGTCGAACTCGTAGATCGGGCGCAGGCGATCCGTGTTGTAGTATTTCTTCACGTCGACGACTTTTTTCTCGGACGTAACGCTCGTGATCGGAACGCTGTCGTAGAACCCTTTGTGCACGCTGACCAGCCGCCCGTATTCTTTCTTCAGGATCAAGTCGAGCGCAAGGTTTCCGAAAGCCATTGGCACGATCGAATCGAGAGCATCAGGATCACCTGAGCGAACCAGATAGCCCAGGCGCTGGTTCACGACGTCGATGCGTCGGCCGTTGTTGTACTTCGCTGAATACTCCTTCATCGCCGCGGCAACCTTGTCGCCAATGCCGCCAAGCTTGCGGTGTCCGAACATATCGGTCTCTTCGCTCTCGAAGCTCATTCCTTCGTGAGTCTTGAGACTCGCCCCCTCGGATACGAGCACCACTGAATACTTCGATGGATTCCGGTTGTGATCGAAGACCATCAGCTCGGTGAGATGCTCGACGTCAGCGGCGTGCTCGGGAATGAGACAGCGGTCGGCTGCACCTGCCATTGTCGGCAGCAATGCAGTGAAGCCTGCATATCTTCCGAAGACTTCGATTACGAGAAATCGCTCATGTGATCCGGCAGACGTGCGAAGGCGATGTGTGAGCTCGATGGTGCGAGTGACGCACGTGCTGAAGCCAATGCAGTAATCGGTGCCGTACACGTCGTTGTCCATTGTTTTCGGACACGCGACAACATGCAGTCCTTCGTCGTGAAGACGCTTGCCATAACTGAGGGTATCATCACCGCCAATTGGAATCAGAACGTCCACGCCTATGTGCTCGAGATTCCTGAGAACATCTTTCGTGATATCGTTGACCGGCTGATCATATCCGTTGAGATGCCCAGGCACTCGACCAAGCGGCAAATGACTGGGCCGGGTTCGCGATGTGTGGAGGAATGTTCCGCCAGTGCGGCCCGCGCGATTTACAATCGCTTCGGAGAGGTCCGCGATACACTCGGAGTTGTCGGCGCCATGAGTTCTGTCATAGTCGACAAGTCCGGCCCAGCCGCGACGAATTCCGATGACGCGATAACCTTCGCGCAGCGCGCGAATGGTGATTGCCCGGATTGCGGGATTGAGACCGGGCACGTCGCCGCCGCCGGTCAGGATTGCGATCGTGCCTTTAGTACTCGCCATGCCTTTAAACTAAAGTAACCAGCTGTGGGTTCCAGATAGCGCCGGCACTATTATAGTAGTAACGTCTCCATCTGTCTGGCGATCGGAGCGCTCTAATGGTGAAAAGTGTTGTATCGTCGCGGATTACTTTTGTCTTCCTGTCAGTCGCGATAAGTACCGGGTGTGTCGCCAAGGCGCGGACCATCGACGCGCCGACAACTCCTCCACACCTGATGTCACCCCAGGAGCTTCAGGCACTTCCCAGCCAGGCGGCCGATTTCCGCATCGCTTATGGGTCAGACTCCAGTCAGTTTGGAGAGCTTCGCGTACCACCCGGTGCTGGCCCCCACCCCGTCGCGGTACTGATTCATGGCGGCTGTTTCAAGGCGATGTATGCGACGCTCAAGGATCTCGCGCCGATGGCGGATGCACTCAAGGAAGATGGAATCGCAACCTGGAACATCGAGTATCGTAGACTTGGCCAACCCGGTGGCGGCTGGCCGGGCACATATCTCGATGTCAGCCGCGCAGTCGATCATCTACGTAACATCGCAAGCGAACATCAACTCGATTTGAACCGGGTTGTTATCGTTGGTCACTCGGCTGGTGGTCACCTGGCGATGTGGGCTGCAGCTCGCGCGCATGTGCCGGCTAATAGTGCGATTCATACAGACAATCCCCTGCCGATTCGCGGCGTAATCAATCTTGCTGGACCGATCGACATGACGGCGAACATTCAAGGATATGAGGGCCATTGTCGTGATACGGTTATTACTTCGCTAATGGGTGGAAGCCCTCAGGCTGTGCCGGAACACTACTCGAGTGCTTCAATCAACAAGCTTGTTCCGCTTGGGATACCTCAAGTTGTAGTGATCGGTGAGTTCGAGGAATTTCTTCCACGGCCGATTGCAGAGTCATACGTGCGGACAGCGCGACAAGCCGGCGATCAGGCTCGTTTGACAGTGATTCCGGGCGTTGGTCATTTCGAGCTTGCGAGCCCACGTGCGTCGCCGTGGCAGCAGGTTGCGTTTGCCGTTCGCGCGTTATTTGAAGGAAAGCTTCCACAATAGAACAGGCACAACCCAGTTTCCGGGGCGCAAAGTTGAAAAGCTGGTAGCGTGGCTGCGGACTCGCTGTCCAGCGAGAAGCTAAGGTGAAACATCCGTACGACCTGAATCGATTCATCTAAGCGCAGGAACGGAGATCACGATGGCTGATTCGTCGCAAGCTGCGAGTGTTCTGCTCAAACTGTACGAGCTTCGCACTGAATCCGAGCTGCGACGCGCGCGAACGTGGTTTGCATTTGAGTTTCATCCCACATCCGCTCGCGACGTTCTCTCCACATGGCTTGGGCCGGGGCACGAGAGCGCACCATATCGCATGGTGACAACGTACTGGGA
>DASROK010000334.1:0-7146 GCA_035646915.1 Gemmatimonadaceae bacterium | reverse complement strand
GAGTAAGCCCTGAATGCAGTGAGAGTCTGCGTGCTCTTCAGGCCCGGCACCGTCGTGATCTGCTCGGTGACCACGGAGGCAACGCCTTCGTAATCAGTAACCTCCACAATCGCGACGAGATCCCATTCGCCGGAAACTGAGAACACCTGCGACACGCCCTCGATACCTGCAAGACGGGTTGCGCATTGCGGAATAAGCCGTGGCTCGGCTTTGATAAGGACGATTGCGGTGATCATCGAGATTGCCAGTGAGACCAGAACACCGGCACCGGGTACCGATTTTCTGGTTGTGTTGGAGAGACAGTTCGGGCGCGATGCCGCCTTGATCCTGCTATGTTTCGTTCAACGGCGAAGTGCAAACGCCACACGGATTATAACAGTATCGGCGCGGCGGAAGCTGCGCCAATGTCGCATTCAGGAGCCAGAAAGGTGGACACCGAAGAGAGAGACGAACGCGGCTCGGGTCGCAGTCAGAATGTCGTGCATACCCTGCCGCGATCGATGGCTTCGGTACCGAATTTCCTCACTGGCCCGCTGGAGCGCCTGGACCCCACGGCCGGCACAACGCAGCTCCTTGTCATCACCGCGGACGTGGAAACAGCGGTCGCCTTGGCCGAGGCCGTTCTGCGGATGACAGGCCCGGCAGGAATCGAGCTGGTTCCAATTACTTCCGCGCGCCGTGCCCGGAGACTCATGGCGGAGAGGCCTGTTCTGGCAGCCGCCGGTTCGCCCCGGGACATTCGCGACCTGCTGAAAGGGAGCCAGCTCAAGCTCGAAACCATAAAGTTGGTGGTTCTTGCCTGGGCTGATGAGATTCTCTCAGCAGGAGACGAGGAAGTCGCAGCGCTGGAAGCCGTCATGGCGGAGATCCCCAAGGATGCTGCCCGCGTCGTGGTTACTAGCCGCAACGAAGGAAGGGTGAACGCATTTGCCGAGCGTTATCTGCGCCGGGCTCATCGGGAGACGGCACCCGAAACGGAAGAAAATGCCGAGCCGGTGGCGATTCAGTATGTGGTGGTGTCGCGCGGGTCGCGGGCGAACGCACTGCGGCGCCTTCTCGATGATATGGATCCTCCGTCGGCAGCCATCATAGTTTCTGACGATGACTCCGAGCGCGAAGTGCAGGGTCTTCTGAGAATGCTCGGATATCACGAAGGGTCTGCGGCAGTTCGCGTAACAAGAGGTGAGATCGAGCCTTCAACGTACTCGGTGATCTTCTTTGATGCGCCAGCAACCAGGAGCGCGCTCGCTCAGGCGTCGGCGGCGTCCGCTGTGTCCCTTGTGTCGCTTGCCGATCCGCGTGAGCTGACAACCCTGAGGAGAATTGCGGGCGGTGAGGTTCGTCCTTTTACGCTCTCCGCGGCAGGCGATGCCGCTCGCGAGCGCGAGGCAGCGACCCGGCGCGAGCTTCAGAATGTCATGGACTCGGGACTCGCCTCGAAAGAGCTGCTTTCGCTGGAGCCGCTGCTCGAGCGTCATGATGGAATCGAGATAGCAGCTGCAGCGCTCAGGCTCCTTGAGCGGGAGAGATCGCTGCGAAAATCAAAGGAAGAGTCAAAGCCGGTGGCGAGCAGTTTTGGCCCACCGCGTGAAGGGCCGCGCAACTTTTCTCGTGGACCTGACGCGCGGCGCGGAGAATCAGGTGGAAGAGATGCGCATCGAGATTCGCGTGGCGACCGGGGATTCCGCAGCGATTCGCGTGGTGAAAGAGGCGACCGCGGTGTCCGCGGGCCTCGCGAGGATCGGGGTGGTCGCGGTGACCGGGCACCGCGAAGGGGCCCGCCGCGCGGAACTGAAGGCAGACCGCCGAGGCGCGATAGATCATGAGCCAGTCGTTCCATCAGACTGGGGGATGGATCGAGGTCATTGCGGGCGTGATGTTCAGCGGAAAGAGCGAGGAGCTCATCCGGAGAGTGCGCCGCGCGATCATCGCTCGTAAGCGGGTGCAGGTCTTCAAGTCACATCTCGACGCGCGCTACGCGGGGATTTACAGCGTTTCCAGTCACGATGGGCGAACCGTGGAAGCGATTCCCGCCGACAATGCATCCCAGATCGCCGTGAAGATCGATCCGATGGCCAACGTGATCGCGATCGACGAGGCGCAGTTTCTCGATGACGGGATAATTCCTCTCGTAACGTCGCTTGCCGGCCGGGGGAGGCGTGTAATAATTGCCGGGACGGACACTGATTTCCGCGGAGAGCCGTTTGGCTCCATGCCCGCGTTAATGGCGATCGCTGAGGTTGTGGACAAGCTGCACGCTATCTGCGTTCTTTGCGGAGGGCCGGCGAGCAGGAATCAGCGTTTGATAAGCGGCAAGCCTGCTCCCTATGATTCGCCGACGATCATGGTCGGGAGCACCGAATCATATGAAGCGAGGTGCAGGATGTGCTTCGCAGCACCGCGAAAAGACGCCAGCCAGGCCACTCTGCTGTAGGCGGAGACATAATTTCACCTTACCTTAGTGCTGCCACCCACCCAATCTCATATGCGACTGATCGCCCTTACCGGAAACATTGCCAGCGGCAAGTCGGCCGTCGCTGATCTCCTGGAAGATCGCGGCGCAACGATCATCGACGCTGACGTTCTCGCGCGGGAAGCTGTATTGAAGGGAAGTCCTGCGCTCGAGGCAATCAAGTACAAATGGGGCAACGGGATACTCGATGATGAAGGCAATCTCGACCGTGCTGCCCTCCGCCACAAAGTTTTCGCAGACCAGTCGCATCTCGATGCGCTGAACGAGATCGTTCATCCGGAAGTTCAGCGTCTGCGCCGCAAGGCCGTGGCTGCTGCGCGCGCGCGCGGAGACAGCGTTGTCGTGTGCGTGATCCCGCTTCTTTTCGAGCGCCATCTCGCTGACGACTTCGATACCATCATCCTCGTCGATGCGCCGCGTTCCATAAGACTCGAGCGCATTGTTCAGGGTCGCGGAATCGATGAAGCCGAAGGGATGAAGATGATCGCAGCGCAGATGCCCGCGGATCTCAAGCGCGCTCGCGCCGACTTCGTGATCGAGAACGCGGGATCACGCGAAGAGCTGGAGAACGAAGTAGACCGCGTGTGGCAGTCAATTGCCGGAGACAACGTCACTGCGCAGGCCGGCTGATTATTTTCACGGGTCGGCGATGGCAACAATCAACGAGGTGTGACGTGGCGAACATTCCGGATGATCTGCGGTATACAGAAGAGCACGAGTACGTACGAAAGACCGCCGACGGAAACGTCGAGGTGGGAATCACGGATTACGCTCAGGGCGAGCTTGGCGATGTGGTGTACGTCGAGCTCCCGCCAGTAGGAACAAAGCTCGGCAGGCATGACGTATTCGGTACGATCGAAGCGGTGAAGGCAGTGTCCGAGCTGTTCTCGCCAATCGCCGGCGAAGTTGTCGAAATCAACGGACGGCTGGATGGTGAGCCTGCGCTGGTGAACAGCGATCCCTACGGCTCAGGCTGGATGATACGCATAAAGGCCGATGATCCTGCGTCGGTAGATGCGCTGATGGATGCAGCGGGCTACGGGAAGCACCTCGGGTAACACGAATACTGAATGCTGAATGCTGACCAGGTCAGAATTCAGCATTCAGCATTGGGCTCTCAGCGCATCGCCTCTTTAAATGACACGCCCGCTCTGAACCCCGGGATTTTCCGAGCTTTGACTTTCACTGTCTTTCCGGTGAAGACGCTGTTGACGTCACGCGCCTTGTGATTGCGGCGATCGAAAGTCCCGAAGCCTGCGATCGTAACTTTGCCACCCCGCTTGATCTGCTTCGAGATCACACCGTCCTCGGGATCGAAGATCGCATCGACAACCCTTTTTACATGCGTGGGACGCAGTTTGGTCTGACGCTGCAGGGCTTCCAGCAATTCCGCCTTGTTCATACCGGCTCCAGGGAACGGGAGAGAGGGCTAAGGGAATTCTGACCGCAGCAAAATTAGCGTTTACTTACTCCGCCGCAACATTCAATATCGGCGCATCCGCATAGGCATCGGTAGGCGGGCACGAACAAACGAGATTCCTGTCGCCATAGGCACTCTCGACTCTGCCCACCGCCGGCCAGAATTTGAAGTCACGAGTCCACGGCGCCGGAAACGCTGCGCGCTCCCGGGAATAGGAATGTGACCACGCGTCGGCGGTAACCCGCATCAGCGTATGCGGAGAATTCTTGAGCACATTGTCCTTCCTGTCCGCCTTCCCATCCTCGATCTCCCTGATCTCCTCGCGAATGGAAATCATCGCGTCGCAAAAACGGTCGAGCTCGGCACGCGATTCACTTTCCGTCGGCTCGATCATCAACGTCCCGGCAACCGGGAACGATACTGTCGGAGCGTGGAACCCATAGTCCATCAGCCGCTTCGCAATATCTTCGACTTCAACGCCGCTCGATCCTTTCACCACTCGCGTGTCGACAATGCATTCGTGCGCAACAGTTCCGTGCGAGCCCTTGTACAAGACGGGGAAATGCGGGTCGAGACGTTTTGCGATGTAGTTCGCATTGAGAATCGCAACCTTTGTTGCCTGGGTGAGTCCGTCGCCACCCATCAACCTGATGTACGAATCGGATATCGGGAGAATGCTCGAGCTGCCCCACGGCGCCGCCGAGACTGCACCGACCACATCCCGTCCTTTCTGCGAGATCACTGCATGACCAGGCAGGAACGGTGCGAGATGCGACGCGACGCCAATCGGGCCCATCCCTGGTCCCCCACCGCCATGGGGAATGCAGAAAGTCTTGTGAAGATTCAGGTGGCACACGTCGGCGCCGATATCGGCGGGACGGCAGAGGCCGACCATCGCATTCATGTTGGCCCCGTCCATGTACACCTGCCCGCCATGCTCGTGCACAATACGGCAGATGTCGACTATTCCTTCCTCAAAAACACCGTGCGTCGACGGATAGGTCACCATCAATGCAGCAAGATCGTTTTTGTGCTGCTCCGCCTTCGCGCGAAGATCTTCGATGTCGATGTTTCCCTTTGCGTCGGTCTTTACGACGACCACCTTCATCCCCGCCATCACTGCGCTCGCCGGATTTGTTCCGTGCGCCGACTGAGGCGTGAGACATACATCGCGATGGCTTTCGTTTCGCGAAGCGTGGTAAGCGTGAATTGCGAGTAGTCCCGCGTATTCACCCTGCGATCCCGCATTCGGCTGCAATGACACCGCAGCAAAGCCGGTGATCGTCGCGAGCGACGCCTCGAGCTCGGCGAACATCTGCTGGTAGCCTTCGGTCTGATCGAGCGGCGCGAATGGATGAATCTTCGCGTAGCCCGGCCACGTGATCGGCATCATCTCCGCGGTCGCGTTCAGCTTCATGGTGCATGAGCCGAGCGGAATCATCGAGTGAACGAGAGACAGGTCCTTCGATGCGAGCTTGTTCATGTAACGGAGCAGCTCGGTCTCGGAGCGATGCGTGTTGAACACGTCGTGAAGCATGAACGTGCTGGTTCGCTTGAACCGCTCGTCGTATCTGGGATCCGCACTGGTGACGACTGAAGCCGGTGTCAGATCATTTCCCGCCCCGAAAACCTGAAAGAGATCCGATAGATCCTTTTCCGTGACCGTCTCGTCGAGCGCGATACAGACAGCGTTGTTCGTTATAGGCCGAATGTTGATTCTGCGATCGGCCGCTCGCGCGACAAAATCTGCGGCTTTCTTTTCGCCAAGCTCGACACGAATTGTGTCGAAGTAGTCATCGTGCGCAATCTCAAAACCAAGCTTTCTCAACCCTTCGGCGAGAACCGTGGTGTACTGATGCACGCGGTTCGCAATGCGCTTGAGACCTTCGGGTCCGTGGTAGACGGCATACATGCTCGCTACAACGGCAAGCAGCACCTGCGCAGTGCACACGTTGCTCGTTGCTTTCTCGCGTCGGATGTGCTGTTCGCGAGTCTGGAGAGCCATTCGCAGCGCGGGCTTTCCATCGGAATCGCGCGAGACACCGATTATTCGTCCGGGAATGTTGCGCTTGAACTCATCGCGAGTGGCAAAGAACGCTGCGTGCGGTCCGCCGTAGCCCAGTGGAACACCGAAGCGCTGGGAATTTCCGACGACGATGTCAGCGCCCCATTCACCGGGAGGAACGAGCAGTGTGAGCGCGAGAAGATCGGCTGCAACTGTAACAAGCGCGTTCGCTGCGTGCGCTTTTTCCACGACCTCGTGATAGTCGGTGACAGCTCCGTCAGTCGCCGGGTACTGCAGAAGAACTCCAAACACATCGGCGCCGATTTCATCGGAGAACGCATCGCCGACTTTCACTTCTATTCCTCTTACGTGCGCACGCGTTCTTACGACGTCGATGGTTTGCGGGTGACAGCTGTCTGCAACGAAAAAGACTTCCTTTCCTTCCTTGCCGCGCAGACCGTATGACATGGTCATCGCTTCCGCAGCCGCAGTGCCCTCGTCGAGAAGGGATGCATTCGCGATCTGCATCGCCGTCAGATCCATGACGACAGTCTGGAAGTTGAGCAGCGCCTCGAGCCTTCCCTGCGCGATTTCCGCCTGGTACGGCGTATACGCAGTGTACCACGCGGGATGCTCGACGATGTTCCGCTGAATGACGGGGGGTGTCACGGTGTCTGCGTAACCCATCCCGATGAACGAGCGGAACACCTTGTTCTTCGCGGCCATGGCGCGGAACTCAGCGAGCACTTCATGCTCTGCTTTGCCGGGCGGAAGATTCAGAGCGCCGCGAAGCCTTATTTTCGCGGGGATTGTCGCATCGATGAGCTCATCGAGTGAACGGAACCCGATCGATTCGACCATTTTTTCCATATCGTCAGCGCTCGGCCCGATGTGCCGCGGGACGAATGACTCCCCAGGCATGAGCGCGCCATCAACCTGCTTTATTGTCGTAGCCATCAGTGATCTCGATTTTCAGGACTGCTCGAAGCCTTCAATTTAACCCGGCATGACCACCTCGCGCACATGGCCAGCATGGCGGCTGATGCATGTTCCGCCACGGTCTGCCGTGGAGAACATGGCACGCGATGCAGGTCTCATGGATCGCGCGAGATACACCGGCGAAGCGGTGTTTTCGATTTACTCCTGGCAGAGGCCAACGCTTTCTCTCGGAAGAAACCAGACGGCCGCTGGCCGCTACGATCTGCGCCAGATTGCCGAGCGTGGCATTGACGTGGTGCGGCGTCCGAC
>DASROK010000333.1:0-2942 GCA_035646915.1 Gemmatimonadaceae bacterium | reverse complement strand
CGGCTTGCCCTGCCCGTTGCCTGGCGCGAGCTCCGCGGCGTTCACGGTATTCCTGAGAATGGAAATCTTTTCGTGGCGCCGCGTATCACGCTCGATTTTCTTCCGCATGCCTTCACCGAGAGTGAAAATTTCATCAGCTGCGTCGTACATCTCGCGCGCCATCCATTTGCTGAGCTGAATTGCGCGAGGATTCGTCAGCATTCCGAGCTCGATTGCCGCAGCGGGCATGACGTCCTGAATGACCAGCGCATGCCATACGTTCACCGCCCGCGCGATGACAGACGCCGTAAATGCGAGCGACAGGTCGGGAGAAAAGATGTACGCTGCGTCGGCGCCGCGCAGAGCGCGCGCAATCTGCGGAACAGCGAAGGAGCACAAGCTGAGCTCATGTGCAAGACGGTTCGCGAGCCTGGGTGCAGGACGAATCAGGTGCCATGCGCGGTGGATTGTGATGTCGCCAAGCTTTTCGGTCATGCCGAGCATGCCGCGGTATTCGGGATAGATCTTCCACTCCGGATAGTACGGCAGCGCCGTTGCAACAGTGACGTCGATCCCTTCGCCGGAGAGGTACTGCGCAAACTCCGTTGTGACCTGGCCGATTCCCGTTCGCTCCGGCCAGAAATTCGAAGTGATCAACGCTACTTTTGGACGATCTTCTTTTGTCATCCCGGCAAACGCTCTTTTACCAACTGATGACGCATTGTCCCGCGTGCCTCTCGACCGATACTGAATCGCTCTTCGTCGTATCCGCAGAAGAAGCCGCGCAGCTCCAGGTGATTAGAGAAGGTCCCCACCGCGAGCGCCATGACGCGCTCGTCTCGCTCATTCGAAAAAAATGGCAGGGGGACCAATGTGAGATGAGAACCTGCCGCAGCTGCGGGTTCGGGTTTGCATCGCCCTTCGTTGCGGGCGACGCAGAATTTTACAACCTCGCATACCCCACTGTCAGATATCGTGAAGCGAAATGGGAATTCGATAAGACACTGAATGTCCTGCGTACTCTCGACACGCGGGACACGACTGCACTGGACATTGCGGCGGGGCACGGCGCTTTCCTCGATCTGTGCATTCCCGAAATTTTTTCCACGGAGTCGGTGACTGCTACCGAGTTTAGCGACGAATCGGTTCGCGTTTTGCGCGACAAGGGTTACACGGCACTCCGGGCAGACGTCAGATCACCGGAGCTCAGGGCCGAACAACGACGCTTCGATTTCATTTTCCTTTTTCAGGTGATAGAGCACATGGATGATTTAGACGGTGTATTCATGAGCCTCGCCGAGTTGTCGAAACCGGGCGCATCGATTTTCATCGCGGTGCCGAACGTCAGGTGGATCGCGTATCGCGAAGCGACCGGGTCACTATGGGATTTACCTCCAACTCACATCGGACGCTGGACACCCGAAGCATTCCGCGCAGTCGCATCACGTCATGGACTTTCGTTGAAAGCGTACGAAATCGAACCATTCTCGGCGAAGGCATTCATTCGCCAAGATCTGATCTTCAGTCATTTTGCCCGCGCAATGAAACGTGGATCATTCGCAAATCGAGCGCGCTCGCTGAAATCGAAAACATTTCGACTATTAGTGGAAACAATTGAAACAGTTACATTGGCATCCATACGCCTTGGTCCGCTCGCGTCGGGAATCCGTCAGCGAGACCGGATGGGAGGCGCAGCGATGTGGGTACGGATGGAGAACGGAGCAGGGTGACAGGGCCAAATCCCCGTGTAGAGAAGAGACGTCTCACTCCTGGTGAGCGTGGTCGAGTTGTCGCCGACCTCAAGATCGCGAGAGAGCTTCGCGAGGGGCCGCCAAAAGTCATCATTCAGCGACGCGCGCGCGCTGCGCGACATGCTCGCGCCGGCGCTGCTGCAATGCGCGTCGCCGTTCTGCTGTTCGCGGATCTTCTCGTTCTCCTTGCCGATTACTCCGCCGTAGATCTCGTTCGAAGCTCCTCACCGACATTCTCGAATTTTCTCCTCGAGCTCTTTCCTCGGGGAACGCTGCCGCGAGTGGAAGTCCTGGTCGCGGTCATTTTCGGACTGACTCTCTTCCGCAACTACGGGCCGGGCCCGTTCAGACAGAACGGAAGCAGGCTATTCAGCGGCGCGGCGCTCGGACTCTCGCTCGTTTTCTGGAGCCGCATCTGGCAGGGAATTTCTCCACTCGGTGCAGTCGGATTCCAGCTGGCAATTCTGGCCCTCGGTCAGACTTTGCGCGCCGGACGCGTGTTGGTGCAGTTGGTTGTAGCCGCCGTACGCCCGCCGCTTCCGGGAACTGCTCGCGCTGTCGTCATCGGATCAGCAATTCGCGCCGCCCAGCTTCGCAAATCGCCACTCGTTGTGAACCCGACGCGTCTGTCGATTCTCGGATTCATCCCGGCGAACGGGGATGATCCTTCATCGATGGGCCCACTCGATGATCTCGTTTGGATTCTCGATCGCTACTCCATAAACACAGTCATGATCGCAGAGCAGCTCGATGAGGATGTTCTGATCGATGTTCTCAAGATCTGTGACGACACGGGTTGCACGGCCATTGCGGCTTCGCCGCTGTGTCCGGTCGGCGGATTCATTCCACGGGTGTCGATGCTCGGACATCAGCCCTACGTCGAGCTGTATCGTCCGAGTCTGCGGGCGCCGCAGCTTGCAGTGAAGCGAATCTTCGATGTCGTGTTCGGATCGGTGCTCCTCGTGCTCTCGCTTCCTATTCTCGCAATTGCCGCACTTGCAATTGCGTTGACAACGCGTGGTCCTGTGTTCTTCTCGCAGGATCGGATCGGTTACGGCGGGCGGCGTTTCCGCATGTACAAGCTGCGAACGATGGTCGAGGACGCGGAGGAAAAGCGTGCGCAGCTGAGATCATCGAGCGTGTACAGCGACGACAGGGTATTCAAGGTTCGGGATGATCCACGCGTTACCGCTGTTGGCCGGATCCTGCGGC
>DASROK010000332.1:0-3048 GCA_035646915.1 Gemmatimonadaceae bacterium | reverse complement strand
GGATTAGTGGATCGAACAACAACTGTCTGCCGGATGACGAATCGTGCTCCCGCGCTCGAGCCGCCTGAATATTGATTCGTCTGCGCATCCGTCACAGAGAAGTCCTGCAGCGTTGCCTGCGATGCGTCGACCTGATTTGCGGCGAGGAATGTCCGAATCTTCTGCAGGCTGGACTGCAGCTGCGTGTTTGCAGCAGTGAGGTCGTCGCTCGCAGCAACGAGCCGGAGCGGCCAGATCGCGAGGTCGGCTTTCACTTCGCGCTCGGAAATTCCTTTCACAGTCACGAAGCGGTCTTCGCGCGATTTCGCGAACCCGCCGCCGATAAAAAGTCCGCCGAGTATGAGGCCGACGGCGATGATCGAGGGGCGAAGAATGTCGCGATCAGAGCTCAAGAGAATTACCTCGAGGAATTGTTCATGCGTCAGGGTCAGCGAGCAAAGCTAGCACTCGCACTGAATTTGGCGATGGAATAAATTCTCGCGACTTGTCCCAGGCCCTATCGATTGAGGAAATGCAGATGAAGAGCAGGAACGGAGCAATGCTGGTTCTGGCAGCGATCATTGTCGGATCGTGTACCTCGCAGCCCGCATCGCAGGCGCCCTCGCCGCAGCCGTCGGCTCCAGTCGCGCAGACAGTTCCGACACCTGGGCCTGGAGGCCCCGGCGGTCCGGGAGGACAGGGCAGGCGTCCGAATCCGGTTCAACAGGATTCCGCTCGCAGAGCGCAAGTCGATTCGATCATGCACGCAATCGCCGGACGCGAGCAGCAGCCCGCAAGTCAGGTCTTCAAGAATGTGAAGCTGCTGAAGGACATGCCTGCTGCGGCTTTCCTGAAAAACATGGACGAGAACTACGGGCGCGGACTGGGCATGGGCTGCGGAAACTGCCACGTGCTCGGGAAGTTCGATGAAGACACGCGCAAGAACAAACGCGTCGCGCGCGACATGCAGGAGATGACTGACTACATCAACACTGTTCGTCTCGCGAACATCAAGGAGCTCGACGAGGACTACGTGAAGGTGACGTGCGTCACCTGTCACGCGGGGTCAGGGCACCCTAAGGCGACAATGCCGGTACCTATGCCCGCAAGTTCATCTCGATAGAACTGGAAAAAAGCAGTCAGAAGTCATTAGAAGCACAGTTCTTAGTTCCAAGCCAACGACGCGTCTGGACTTGCGACTAAGAACTGTGCTTCTTGCGACTTCTGACTGCCTTTTGTCGGGACTATTTCCAGGCGGATAGCTCTGATTTATACAATGTAGAAAGCTCGGTCTTGAGAGCTTCCACTTTCGGCGCATCGTTGAACCGGATGTACGGATCATTCGGGTGAATGTTCGCGTAATTCTGGTGGTAGTCTTCAGCGACATTGAACGCATTCAGCTTTGAGACGCGCGTGACGATCGGCTTGGTGTACACCTTTGCTTTTGAAAGCTGATCGATGTATGCCGTTGCAATTTTCTCCTGCGCTGCGTTCGTGTAGAAAATCTCCGAGCGATACTGAGTTCCAACGTCGGGTCCCTGTCGATTCAACTGAGTAGGATCGTGCGCTACGGAGAACATCACACGCAGCAGCGTACCGTACGAAACCTGCGACGGGTCGAATACAACGCGCACTGATTCAGCGTGGCCGGTTGTGCCGGAGCTGACCTCTTCATATGAAGGCGAGCTGACTGTTCCGCCGGCATATCCCGAGACAGCGGACTTCACGCCTTTCACATGCTGGAAAACAGCCTGAATTCCCCAAAAGCATCCGCCCGCGAAAACTGCGGTCTCCTGGCCGGGCTTCGCCGCGAGTGCATTGTCGATTGCAGGAGCCGGCACTGCGGAAGGCCCCGCTGCCAGAGCGGATGACATCGAGATTCGGCTTCCGATTGTGGTGACTCCGACAATCGCCACCATCAAGCCGACGGCTATGCGTGCAACGGATGTGTTCATTTCAGCCCTCGTTTGTAGAGCGTACATCTATTAAACGCCGGGAACGGCCGTCTGGATTTATACACTCCAGACGGCCCCCGTTCCTCTTAACTGCGGTGCCGGGTACCGGAAAGATCAGAACTACGGTACCGGGTGCCGGATAAAGCGCAGTTACCGGTTCCCGATACCGACTTTCTGGTTTTTCCGGTAACAGGTGCCGCAGTTCTGGTTCTCCTTTAGACTGCGTCCGACAAGGATGTAAAGTTGAAGTCCTTTGCCCGAATCGACGGCATCACCTGGCCCGCTGCCGTCGGCTCCGCGCGGCCGATCTCTTCAACCTTGTTCAACATGAAGAGCGGGCTTTCATTCCAGCGGAAATTCTTGAGACTCCTGGTGATCTTGCCGTTCTCGATGAGAAACGTTCCGTCACGAGTGAGACCGGTGAGCATCACAGTGCGCTGATCGAGCGACCTGATGTAGAAGAAATGCGTGATGAGAATGCCACGCTGAGTTCCCGCGATGAGCTCGTCGAGCGACTTTGTTCCGCCCATCATCTTGAGACCGCCAGGGAATCCACCGCCGCCGAATCCGCCGCCACCACCAGTGGGCTCCTTGCCCTGCTTCTGCGCCCAGTAGCGCGAGTAAGTGAGGTTCTTGAGCACCCCATTCTCTATCCATACGCGCCGCTGAATCGGCAGTCCTTCCTGATCGAAAGGCGAAGCGAGAAGCTCGGCGTCAGTTGGATCCGAGTAGATCGTGACTCTCTCGTCCGCGATCTTCTCGCCGATTTTCGTTCCGCCGCCTCTCTTCGAAAACGGGCTGCGCCCCTCGTCTGCCGAGCGAGCGTTGAATGCTCCGCCGAGCAGAGGAACAAGATCGGCAACTGCCTGCGGCTCGAGCACGACAGTGTACATGCCAGGCTCGATTGCTGTCGGGTTCCGCGACGCAACTGCTTTTTGCGCAGCGCGCGCGCCGAGTGCAGCGGGATCTATCGCGCTCCAGCTGCGGGCGCCGGCGGATGCCCATCCCGAGCCGGTGCCATCGGGGGTGCGCACTGTCGCCGAAAGGTTTGCGTCAGTCGAGCGATGATACGCGAACAATCCCTTGTTGTTGGCAAGAGCACGCGTGCCTGCGT
>DASROK010000331.1:0-6285 GCA_035646915.1 Gemmatimonadaceae bacterium | reverse complement strand
ATCGTGGATTCGATGCATCCATCGAAGTACGGAGTCATCGAAGCTTTGAATACCGAGCGAAACGCGATTGATGCCTGCTTCCCGCCACGCCGTAGCCTTAACGGAGTCGATGTCATCCGGATTGGCCTCGATGGTGATTTCGGTTTCCCCATTCACACCAAGGCGACTGCGGATGAGATCCAGCACGCGCGCAATTCCGCTTGCCCCGAGGCGGGACGGAGTACCGCCGCCGAGATAGACCGAATCGAGCGCATAATTTCCGACGGCTTTCAGCTCGAGCTCGCGCGAGAGCGATTTGGCGTATTCGTCCACAGGAACACTGCGGCGCACCGCAATCGCGAAATCGCAGTACGCGCAGCGGCGTGCGCAGAACGGAACGTGAACGTAAAGATGACGCGGATCCACGTTTCAATATAAGAATGAGAAAGCTTATCTCCGCCTTACTTCGCCAGTGATGAGACTTTCAACGAGCCCGTTGAGCTCGAGGGCAGTCACGGAAACCAGGCATTCCCTGGTGCCGAGTTTCGATCGGGCGGCAATTGTGTCGATGGAGAGAGTTTCGCCGCCAAGCGCAGACCATACGCGAGCATCGTTGTCTCCGAGATCGATTGGCTGAGCCTGCTGAACCCTTTTCACTCCTGCGAGCGTCAGAGCGTCCTCGACGGTTGCAATCACGTGCGCGCCGTCACGCAGGAGCTGATTCGTACCGGAGCTTTGAGGCGAATCGATTGGGCCGGGCACACAGGCGAGAGTTCTTCCCAGATCGAGTACCTGTCGCGCGGTGATCTGGGCTCCGCTCTTATGACCGGCTTCAACCACAATCGTCACCTCCGAGAGTGCGGCAATGATTCGGTTGCGCTTTGGAAATGCTCCCTTGTGTGCGCGCTTGCCTGTCCCGGATTCCGACAGCACAAGGCCGCGTTCGGATATCGCCCGGTGCAATTCTGTGTGTCCCACCGGATAGGGCACATCGACACCGGTGCCAAGCACGGCGATCGTGCTTCCGTCGCAATCGAGTGCCGCGCGGTGAGCCGCCGCATCGATCCCCCGCGCGAGACCGCTTACGATGGCAACTCCATTTCGCGCGAATGCAGATGCAATCGACCGCGTCGACCGAAGTCCGTAGCCCGTTGCGTCGCGAGTGCCGACAATGGAGACGAGCGGCATTTGCAGCGCGTCGAGTCTGCCAATCGCATAGAGCGGATCGGGTCTGACGTCGAGGTCGAACAGCGCGCGTGGATACGCTGGCGCGCTTGCCGGGATAGTTTGAATGTGTGGAGAAATCACTTCAGGTGAAGTGATTTAAGGCAATGGCACCGTTGCTCTTGCAGCCTCAGCGACAACACTCTGCTTGATTTTGAGCAGCTCGCTCCACCACGCCGCAAGCAGCTCATCGATTCCAGTTCTCGCAGCAGCGCTGATGGCAAACATCCCGAACGCGCTCTGAGTTTCAATGGGAGGCAGGTAGTCCTCGCCAAAGAGATCCATCTTGGTGAACACAACACAGTGCGGGAGGTTCACAAGCTCGTCTGAGTGGGCGGAAAGCTCGTGACGCAGCTGATCGTATTCCGCCTGCCAGTCCATCGCGTCGATGGGAATCAAAAGCGCAAGAATGCGGGTGCGCTCGATGTGTCTCAGGAACTGGAGACCCAGTCCCTTCCCTTCGTGCGCGCCCTCGATGATTCCCGGAATGTCGGCAACGACGAACGTCCGATGATCCGTCAGCTGGACCACTCCCAGGTTAGGAGTGAGTGTCGTAAAGGGATAGTCGGCGATCTTTGGGCGCGCTGCGGAAATCACCGAGAGCAAAGTGGACTTGCCGGCATTGGGCTGGCCCACCAGGCCCACGTCTGCGATCAGCTTGAGCTCGAGCTCGAGCGTTCGCATTTCGCCCTCCTCACCCGGCTGCCATTCGCGCGGTGCCTGATGAGTGGCGGTCGCAAAGAATGTGTTGCCTTTCCCACCGCGACCGCCTTTCGCGATTATTGCCTCCTGACCGTCTTCCAGGATTTCTGCTACGATCTCGCGAGTGTCGTTGTCGCGAATGATCGTCCCTGGAGGGACCGGCAGAACTACATCAGCACCCGAATGACCTGTCTTGTTCGCACCCATGCCGTGCTCGCCGCGCTCTGCCGTCCACCGATCGCGGTAGGTGTAGTCGAGGAGCGTCGCAAGGTTGCTGTCGCCACGAACGATGATGTCGCCTCCACGGCCGCCATCTCCCCCGTCCGGCCCGCCCATAGGCACACGATGTTCGCGGCGAAACGACGTGCAGCCGGAACCGCCGGTTCCCGCTTCGACCTTTACTACAACGCGGTCAACGAACATCAGCTTTTCCCCGTGGCGGATGACGCCGTGATGTTACGTGCGCGAGAAGCGAGAAATATTTCTCGAGATCGCCGTCAGGAACCAGTCCGCTGAGTGCCGCGAGCGCAGATTCCACTTCTCCGACTGACGCGCCCGCGTTGAGGGCGCCGTGAAGATGAGAATGAAGCTGCCGCTGCTGAGCAGTGGCGGCGCATGCCGCAACAATGCAGAGCTCGCGCGTCTTCAGATCCAGTCCCGGCCGCGAGAGCACCTTGCCGTACCCGTCTGTGATCATCCACGTATCGAGTGCCGGATGGAGCGCGCGAATGTTTTGTCTCAGCATCTCGTAGGATTCACCATACACGGTTCGACAGGTCTCCTGCCCACGCTCCTCCCATTGAGCGCTGTTCGTGTGCTTTGCCTCTGAATCATCGCCTGGCGCAGGCGTACTGGAGATCGATCTCCAGATGCGCGCAGCATTGAGCGTTCTCGGAAAGCCTGCAAACAGATAGGACTGAAGAATCACTTCCTCCACTTTTGAATTATCGACTGACGGAGATGCTCTTTCCATCACATCGCGCGTTGTAATCTCATCAGCGCCTGCAATCGCTGCCGCGATTTGAACCAGCGAACGGGTCTCTTCATCTATGCGACCCAATGTGGTTGCGTCGTTCATCGAGCTCGTCATCGGATGAGGATGCCGATGATCAATTCGCCGCAGCTCCGCTGCGCACTCGCGGGGATGCAGAGACTTTCATTCTGGTCTCGCCCACGGTCTCACCCCGCGTGTTCTTTACGGCGCGGACGAGAAACTCTTCGATACGAGGCGGAAGCGGATCGGGCAGCGCGTCGAGCTCCTGAAGCAGGCGGATCAGTGCAGGCTGCTGCGCCCTTTGGTTTCCATCTTCGACCTTGAGCGCGAGCCCGATTCCACTGTCGAGAATCACCGCCGAATGAACACCCTCGGCGCCAACTTTCGTGATCACTCTTCCCTCTGTCTCCTCGATAATGACTGAATCGATTCGATCAGTCCCCGCGACCAGGAATGGATTCGAGCCCATGGCATTCGCAATTCGAGATGGAATTTCCTCGCCTCGCTGAGCGGCCGCGCCAAAGCGCGCATATGCTCGCGCCATTCTCTCGAGGGGCAGTCCGAACACCGCAGCTCCGCAACCGTCCACAGCAATCTCTATCTGGGATGCCGACAAGCCGCTCCACAGTGCGACCTGGTTGAGCATGGCTTGCTGCACAGGATGCGAATCTCTTTCGTATCCCTCGATCGACCATCCCCTGTGCTTGGCAAGCGCGAGCATTGCGGTGTGCTTTCCCGAGCAGTTGTTGTGAACGCGCTTGAGACGCACTCCGGATTCACGGACGATTTTCGCGCCCCGCGCGCTCAGGGGCTCGTGCGCACCGCAGGCGAGATCGCCATCTTCGAGTCCCAGGGTCTCGAGCATCGATTCCACGATTGCGACGTGTTCGGGCTCACCTCCGTGAGACGCGCACGCCAAGGCGAGCTCTTCATCGCCCCATCCGCATGCATCAAATCCGCCTGACTCGACGAGAGGCATCGCCTGAAAAGGCTTCGCACATGATCGCCAGTAGGTCTTGAGCTCGGGATCACGTGCGGTTCCGATGAGCCGGTCGCACGCATCGACTACTGCCGCGTGGACGCGATGTTCGGATTCTATCGAGTCACCGCGTGTGACAATCACGTCGAGATCATGCGTAACCATTAGACGGAAAGATAACGAGGAGCGAATGCTGAATTCTGAATGCTGACGCAGTGAGGAACTGGAACGAGGACTTCCTCGGTTCAATTCCTCACTATGTCAGCATTCAGAATTCAGCATTCGCTGTTAGAAGACTCGAATCAACCCTCGAGTGTACCGCCGCGGGTCTTTCCGCACATCAACCAGAACCTCATTGAGGCTGGTGACCGACTTCAGCAGCTGCGTATAAAGCTCTTCATCGGTGAGAAGATGCTTCACTGTTCCGTTGCCGCGGGACATCGACGTCACGAGCGTGTCCATTCCGGCAACTGTCGACACGAGCCGCGAGTATAGCTCGTCGTCGTGCAGGAGTTTCGCGACGGTTCCGTTTCCTGAATTGATTCCTCCGCCGAGCTGTCCAACGAGCGTGTCGGCAGATGCGAGAACGCGATTCAGGTTGTTGTAGAGCGCCGGATCGTTCAGCAGCTGTCCGAGCGTGCCGCGCGGATTCTGCAGCCTGCCCATCAGGGTGTTGGTGGTGGCGAGTGTCGAGTTGAGGTTATCGAAGAGCTGTCGATTGGTGAGAAGCTGGCCGACGGTTCCCTCACCCTTGACAACGCCGTTCGCAACTTTCTGCAGCGATCCCGTGAGCGTCACGACCTGATCGAGCGCACCCGACGCCTGGACGAGCACCGCTTCGTAGTCGAGAGCCTCGCCGAGCTTCAACGTGTCGCCATCCTGCAGCGCAGGAAAACTTGGTGTGCCGGGAGATATGTCAAAGACTTTGTCGCCAAGAAGACCGAGCGTTTTTAGTTTCGCCTGCGAGTTGCGCCGCACCTGCGCCTGCACCGACTGGTCGACTTCGATGATGATGCGAAGGTTGCGCGTCGTGTCGGCGTCGACCGGGAGGAACTCGATCGACTTGACCGCTCCTGCAAGCTGGCCTGCCACTGTTACCTGCCCGCCAACTCTGAGACCTGCGGTATTCGGCACGAAGCTCACCAGCGAGTATCGCTTGCTGAACAAGTGCGCCGACTGTCCGAGCTTGAGAATCGCGACGCCCATCACGACAAGGGCCACGAGTATCACTGCTCCGACTTTCAGCTGATCCCAGGTTATCGCCGACGATCTTCTCATTCAGAATCCGCCAAGGAAATCGCGAAGGTATTTGTCGTCACTGCCGGACATTTCTTCCGGAGTTCCGAAGAAAGAGATCTTCCTGTCGTGCAGCACCGCAATTCTGCTCGCCATCCGGAACGCGGACCTAATATCGTGCGTCACTACGATACTCGTCACTCCCAGTTCGCGCTGCAGCTTGATAATGAGGTGCGTAATTGTGGCGGTAGTGAGCGGGTCGAGTCCAGATGTGGGCTCGTCGTACAGCATGATTTGCGCGTTGTTCGCCATTCCGCGGGCGATTCCGACTCGCTTCCGCATCCCACCGCTAAGGTCTGACGGCATCTGCTCCATCACGCGATCGGGATCGAGATCCACGAAGTTGAGCTTCTCCCGAACTCGCGCTTCGATCTCGGCGTCACCAAGCGCGGTATGTTCGCGAAGCGGATAAGCAACGTTTTCGTATACCGTGAGTGAATCAAAGAGCGCTGCGCCCTGGAACACCATTCCCATCTTCTGACGAACCTGCAGTGCGTCAGCGAAGTTGAGATGAGTGATCTCCTCGCCGTCGATGTAGACTTCGCCGCGATCGGGAATGAGGAGTCTCAACAGGAGCTTGAGGATTGTAGACTTACCCGTTCCGGATTCGCCCGCTACGACAATCGTCTCACCAGAAAGCGCCTGGAACGAGACGTCTTCGAGAATCGGCCGCTCGAAACCCAGATAGACGTGCTCGAGCTGGATGATCTTGTTTGCGGCATGGGCGCGGTACTCCATCGTAGGCGGAAGATCAGGGGAACGGTCAGCCTTGATCTCCTTGCGAATGGCAGCGCGGACACGATCCTGATCGGCCTGTCGCCTGAACCCGGGCGAACCGGGAGTCTCAGGATGACGGCGCTCTCCCTCGTCTCCTCTTCTGTCGTCTTCGGTCATGTCGGCAGAAACGCCAGGAGAAGCTGCGTGATGAAGTAGTCGACGACGAGAATCAGTATGCTCGCGGTCACCACTGTTCTCGTCGTAGCAACGCCAACGCCTTCAGTGCCGCCGGTGGTCTTGAGCCCGAAGTTGCACGCGACGAGAGAGATGATTCCGCCAAACACGAACGGCTTGAACAATCCGTGAATGAAGTCGTTTGGAAGGTATTTGAAGA
>DASROK010000330.1:0-13337 GCA_035646915.1 Gemmatimonadaceae bacterium | reverse complement strand
CCATACGTCCGCGCGAACCTGATCTTTCACCTGCAGGCTGTATCCCGGAAACTTCCTGTTTGTATGATCTACGAGATTCGGCTTGTTCGCTTCGTACGCCGGCGCTTTTGTTCCCTCCTTGTCGAAGTCGAGCGGATCGACGAACTCGCCGTAATTGCGATACGTGATCCCAGCTTTGTGCGCGAGATCCCATAGATATCCGGAACCGGGAGACGCAACATCGTCATCTGGAACCTTATCGCGATTGGTTCCCTCGTAATCGTACGTGCGGCCGCCGTTGCCGTAATTGAGTGGAACTGTTTTCTCTACATAGTCCGATGCGTACGCCGCCGTCGACCAGTTGTGGCCATCAGCACTAACCTCGGCGTTCACAAAGAACCGATCGAAGATTCCGAAACGCTCGGCCAGAGTGTGATGATTCGGAGTGTTGCTCCTCGGAAAGAAGAGAAGCGACGTATCGCCATCTGCCTGCGTGAGATCGCCAAGGATTTGATCGTATGTACGATTCTCCTTGATGATGTAGATCACGTGCTCAATTGGCGGATAGCTTGCCGGACGCTTCGGCTGATCCCATCCATTTGCATGAGCAACGCGCGCGGTGAGAGGCGCCAGATCCGACATGCCTGGGAGCTCGATCATCGACAGCGTTCCTGATATCTGGCCGAGCGTGTAATTCCTCGCGGCGCCGCGCCCCTTGAGCGGGTTTGGTCCACCTGGATTCGCGGCGGTCCCTTTCCCTTTTGCATTTGCGACAAAAAGCGAGTCGCGTGTCGCATAAACGCCAGCCGGATACCATTCTACCAGAATTCGACCGAGAAGGTTATTGGATGTAAGATCGAACACAGCAACGGCATTGTTATCCGCCTCGGCGACAAACAGACGCGATTCGTCAGGTGACAGCGCGAGCGCGTTTGGAGTGCTGCCTTCACTCGGCCCCGACGGCGACGGATCCGCCAGCTGCGCGATTGGTTTTTTGAGCTTCGTATCGACAACTGCTATTCGATCGATTGTGGCCTGAGCCGCGTACAGCCGCGATCCGTCGCGATTGAGAAGCAATGCGGATGGATGTCGCCCGACGGCGATTCGGCCGGCCGGTACGAGCGTTCCATTCGATTGAGAAAAGACCGACACCGTCGTGCCGCCCCATGCCGAGACGTAGACTGTGCCGTCGGGTGATACGACTACGGCGTATGGATATCTCTCTGTCGCGAGTCGCTGTGTGACTCTTCCACTCGCGACATCCACGACGGCGAGCGAATCACCAAGATTTTCGGCAGCATAAATCAATCGGCCGTCGCTCGAGACCGCGATGCCGGCGGGATATCGTTTACCTGATTTGCTCTTCTTTGCGAGAAAAATCGTATCGGCAATATTCGCGCTCCCTTCTTTCCAGTCATAGACGTAGATCGCATCGTCGTCGCCACCGGATGCGTAAAGCCGCTTTCCGTCAGGACTGAACGCGACGCCGATGAATGCTGCTGGCTGTCTCCGGAATTCCGTGACTGCGCCAGTTCCGCGATCGATGACTTGAACCCCATTGTCACGATATCCGCTCAGGAGAGCGACGAAATGTTTTCCATCAGGTGATGGAATGAGTGAAAGCGGCAGCGGGCCGAGCGGGACTGATTTTCCTGTGGGATCCAGCAGGGCTCCAGTCGGAAGGCGGACTTGCTCCGAGGAGTTACTGGTGTCGGTCGATGGTGTTTGTGCGCATGCGATTACTAAGGCGAGGCCAACAATCGAAACTGTCACGCGTGAGTGCATGACCAATTCTACTGCTGACAGCAGGTGCGTGCGTCGCGCAGAAGCGACTGCCCTCGCAGCTCTGCCGGTTTCCTCAGGCCCTTGAGATCCAGAATCGTCGGCACGATGTCATAGTAGGAGACGCCGAGCAAACCTGCCCGTGGCGCGATGTCGGGACCCGCAGCGAGAAAAATTCCCGGCGACGCATGCCAGCCCTTGAATGGAACCCCATCCTCGCGAGCCGCCTGCCCGTGATCCGATACAATCAGCACATTCGGCGTCGCTGAAAACGAGCCGATCATTTTTGCGATTCCGCTGTCGATGAATTCCATGTACCTGTCCATCACTTCGCCAAGCGCTGCGACATCCTTCTCCGCCGGCTTGTGCTTGAATTCACCCGGAAATCGATACTGCCAGAACATGTGCTCGATAGTATCGACCCCACCGATGTGAACGAACAAGACTTCAATCTCAGGATCTGTCTCGAGCAGATGCGATGCAGTTGTGAAGGTCGCGAAATCAAAGTGAAGCGCGCCACGCAGTCCACCGACAGGATTGAGCGTTGCATCCTCCGGCTTGGGCCACTTCCCCAACGGAAATACTTTCGCCAGGTCAGCCGAATCCGCTTTCTTTTCTCTCGAAAATTCAGCGAGGAGCTCATCACGCCGCGATGCCGGCTCCACGAGCCCGCTCTTGTCCGGAACGTCTACACCAAGCAGACCCCACACATCGGCGAGTGCAAGATTGGATACGACAATCTTCGCCTGTCCTGTCGCAGGATAGCTGAAGTTGAAGCGAACCACTGCGGTCTCGATGCCGGACCGATCGAGCATTTCCCACACAGGCGGAACTTTGAGCGACCGCCTGTCTGGCACCTCCGCACGTATCATTCTCCTCGAAGCGAGCAGATACTCGATCGTGGTGATGTTCAACAGCCTGGGCTCGAGATCCATTGGCGACTGGAAAGCCGGAAGGCCTGGAATTCTTACCTGAATGTCGCCGAATACACCAACATCCTCTCTTGGATGCCCGGTTGTAATCGCTCCCCATGCAGCAATCGACCAGTAGGGCGGCCACAACGCTTTCACATCCCCGTGCACGCCGTTCCTGATTATCGAAGCGAATGTCGGCAGCCTTCCCTTTGCCATGAGTGGCGAGATGACATGCCACGTTCCACCATCGATCGCGATCACGATCAGCTTTCGCTTTTCGCGCTCCCCACTCGCGATTCGTTCGAGAGCATGCGCTGTCTGGCCACGCCGGCCTGGTGACGGAAATCGCATCACGAATACCACCGCCACGACAACTGCAATCGAGCATGCAGCAATCGTCAGGATTCTTTCCCGTTCCGAACGAGTCTTGCTCTTCGTCAGCCAGAGAAACACAGCCGCGGCCAGGGCCCCCGCAATCGTCACCGCAATGGCGAGAAGTGCTGCGCGCTGGTACCAGCCCGCTCCTCCAATCGTGCGAAATTTCCAGAAGTAGATCCCCGCACCAACCGCGACGTAAATGCCTGGAATCAGAACCGCAGTTGCGAGCGATGGGGTTGCAACGCGGCTCAGCGACGCATCAGAGGCCAATCTCCTGTAAATCGCTGCCAGTACAAAAAGTCCAAACCCGATGCCTGCACCGAGTGCAGCGAAAACGAGCGACATGACAGCGACGACCTTCATCGCTTCGGCATGTGTGCCGACCATGTAGTGCGTGTGAACCATGTCGGGCGCGATGAACACCAGCCCCCACACGAGTCCCCACAGAATCCCATCGCGAAGAAACTTCCACATTATCGGGAGCAGCCGCATGAGTGACATATATTTCTGGCGGCAATGACACACAAGATCGTCGAGCGCGGAAAGAATTACCTGGTACGCTCCAGCCGGTACGCCCCGCTTCTTTTCGTCAACAAGCGCATTTACGACGCCATGGAGCTGGTCATTCATTCCACGCTCGGCAGCGTCCCGGGAGTTCGCGCGATCTACTTATGTCACGGTCTCGCAAACGGCGAATGTTATCCAGGTCTCTCTGACTTCGATCTTGCGGTTGTCTTCGAAGATTCCGATCCGCTTACGTTCTACGATCGGTTCCGCAAACGATGGCGATCACTGAGACGAGCATTCCCAATCTCTGACCTTTCGCTCATGACGGTGAAAGAGTTCGACGAATGGCAGCACATCGGCGGCGGATGGGACCCGCTCGACGAAGTGCGCCATTGGAGGCTTCTCAGAGGGACTGAGCTCCGGCACGCTCACGCCGATCTCGACACCGACCACGCCACAACCGACCGCATCCAATGGACACTCGGCCACTTCCAGAACCTCGTGACAATCGCGGTCAAGGAAGAACCGAAGTCACCGTTGATGGCGATCATCGCCCGGCGTCAGCTGCACAAATGCTTCTGGAATTCCGTTCTCGCTGCGGACCCGAAGTATCTCGCGATTGCGGGACATAAACAGCGAACGCGCGCGTGGATTGCAGATCACGGCCCATTGCCCGCAGTGACAGCCATCCAGAACATGTATGAGAATCGTTTTACGGCGGGACCTGTCACGAGACTCAGGTTCGACGTAACCGTTCTTGCGTGGCAGCTTATCGATGAAGCGCTTGCGGGAACTCCGCTGGTTACGCGCGCGCTTCGTGTTCCCAGAACTACAGGCGCGCTGATCCCGATAGCCAATGCGCAGGAAGTTGAAGAACGCATGTCCGCCTATTGCGACAGTCTGCTCGAGCTGATCGGGAGCTCGGTCGAAAGCATCATCCTCAGCTCGACCGGTACGATTCGCGGCTATGCCCTTTATATAGTATTGCGGGACGGTCTCTCATCGGCCGGGCTGGCCGACACTCTCCGGCACATACGCGCTGTTCATCGCGTCTTCGACGATCCCTGGTTCAACGAGCACTTCCCTGCCGGCATTCCCATCATCTGCTCCCGCACGATGTTCCGTGCGCGGCTGCAGACAGCACGCTCGAGCCTGCACTACTTCCACTTCATGAGACGCGTGCTTCACGGCAAGGATCTTTATGCGGAAGTGATGGAATCTTCGTCGCCGGCTGAAATCACGGACACTCATGCGGATGACTGGCGCCGTGAGCGGCTGACTTACTCGTTGAGTCTTCACCAGGTTTACCTCGCGCGTCTCAAGGCTGCTCTTCACGACTACGTGACGTTCTATTATCCGCGCATGGCGCTTCAGCAGGAGACGGATTCCGTTCCGGCGACAGCGGAACAGGCCGTGAAGGAGTATGCGCTGAGACACGACGACCGGCCGGTGCGAATGCTCGACGATTATCGTGGGAAGGATCTCGACGTTCTCCTGAGAACGATGCCCCTCGATGCGTTTACTCAAGCGTGGCCGATGCTGAGCAAGGGTCTCGTGTGACGACGTTCATCGATTTCCGCTACACCCGTACACTTGCTGCGGCGCTCTTCACCGGCCAGGAAAGAGAAGAGGCCGACATCATCTTCGACCTGTCGAAAGATGATTTCATTGCTGTTGCCATACCTGCCGGCATCACAGGAGAGCTTGCGACATTTGGCGGGAACACTTCGCTCTACGCGGATCTGTCAGGCGCGGTCGCAATCAAGGACGCGAAGGGCACTACTATAGTAGAGGTACGTGGCGAGACTGATCGTGAGCGAATTGTCGGCATCCGTATCGGACCGGAGCTGGTTGGACTCCGGCTCGACGATGTCACCCGGGAAAATCAATGGACCAGTGAACAGGCCTCACTGAAGCTCTCGACAGATTCCGTGAGCGTGATGGGCCGGGGAACGGGACGTGTATCCCGATGGGGCGAGTTGTTTTACAAACGGCAGAAGCCAACCGGCCTGTGCGTTCAGCTAACGATGGACTGGCATCATCTGCGCGCGGGAATTCCCCTCTTCGGTACGATGACGGCCGAGCATCTGATCGAAGAAGGCAGGTTTCGCCTTCGCTTCAAGTCGTATGCGTTCGATTCATCTGATGCCGAGGTGACGGATTTCGTCAGGCTGTTCAACTGCGATGATGATCCTGACATTGCCGTGCATCTGACGCCGGCGCTTTACAACACGCGTGTCCCGAACATTCCGAATCTTGCATTCGCTGTAATCGAATCGACGTCAATTCATCCGCATCTTGTCGACCGGTGCAACAGCATGGACGAGATTCTGGTTCCCACGACATTCACCGCAGATGTATTCAGAAAGGCGGGCGTCACTCGACCGATTCATGTGGTGTCGCATGGGGTCGACACCGCGTACTATCGGCCGCCTGAGCGTCGCAAGCCACTGCCTGGCGGAAAGGCATTCAATTTCCTGGCAGTTGCGACGCACGTGGAACGAAAGAACGTGCGCCACCTCGTGCGAGCATTTCTCGAGGAATTCCGGTCGAGCGAAGATGTGGCGCTCTTTCTTCTTCTCCGGCCCGAGTTTCATACGAGCCAGAACAACGTCGCTCTCGAGTTCACCGACTGGGAGCGCGAATGGGGCAACGACAGTGCTCCGATTTTCCTGTGGACAGGTTATCTGACGCGCGAGCATCTGCGCGATTTCTACGCAAATGCAAATGCTTACGTGATGCCGAGCAATGAAGGGTTCGGCTTGACTGTGCTTGAGGCGATGGCTTGCGAGACGCCGGTGATTGCGCTTGATCACGGCGGTGTCATCGATTTCGTGAACGAGCGGAACGGAACGCTCGTTCCAGCTGGAAGATCGTATCTCGCACGCGACATCGACACCATTCCTTATGTCGGTGATGAATTCCATGAGCCGGATCTTGCTGCTTTGAAGCGGGCGATGCGTGATGTGCTCGTGAATGAAGCGGCTGCAAGAGAGCGGGCGCGCATTGCACGATCAGATTGCGAGACAAGGCTTACGTGGAAGGCCGTATCCGCGGACTTCTCAGCGCGGATTGAAGCATGTTTCGGATCCTTTCATGACAAACAGCCGCAGATCGATCAATCCGCCGCGCCAGACCTGACGCTCGTGCTTTGCGTTATGGATGACGAGCCGGCACAGGCTTCACTCGATTATCTCAAGGAGACTCGAGGCGAATCAACACGTGTGCTCTGCCTTTTTACCAGATATGCTCGCATCGACGACGTGATGCGCGCACGGAAGCACGGATTTGCGTATTACCGCTGGGATGGCACCCTGGACAACGCGCTTGTCATTGCACGCAGTATCGTCACCGGGCGAGTTGTCCTTCTCGAGATAGCATCGAACGGACGTCCCATGCAAGTATCACAAGCTGAAGGGCAGTTGCAATGAGCTGTGCGTAAATCGCTCCCTTCGCGCCGTAGCCGGGAATCAGGATGAGGTTAGCGGCAAAGTTGGTGGCCGCAACGAGAATCAGTGTTCTCAGTACGTGCACTTCGCGGAAAAGCGCCTGCAGCACCAGTGCACAGAAGAGAGCCATGAAGCTGATGGGAAACATCAGCGCGAGTATGCGAAGCAGTGGAGCAGTCTCCGGAGCGAGCGGCCCGTAGAGAACCTTTGCCAGCGGGAATGAGATTGTCGCTGCCAGAAGCGACCCAATCAACGCGGTACCGAGTATAAGGCTCGCCGACATTGCCATGCGCCGGCGATTCTGCGCGTCGAGACCATGGGCCACAATCAGCGGTGACAATACGGCGCACACGGCAGTCGGAACAGCCAGCGATGCAGTTGATACTCTCATTACGAGATTGTAGTAGGCAACCGCATCGTAGCTGGAGAGAATGCCGAGCATTACAGCGCCGATCTGATCTCTCAATGAAGTCACTACCGCCATCATTACAAACGGCAGAGCAATCCTGATAGTTGAGTTGTCCCACGAAAGACGCAGCCTGAAAAGCTTTACCCGCGTGACCCACAGGCTGATTGCGACAAGCGCTGAAGCCCTGAATGCATTTGCGGCTATCAGCATCCACAGAGAGGGCTGAAGCTTCATTCCAAGCAGAAACAATCCGATGAACACAGTCTGCACCGAGACGCCGATCGTCACGTTGTAGACAGCCTTCCGCAGCGCAAGAAACATCGCGCCGACCGAGTAATAGGTATCCTCGGCCAATGCGATGAGACTCGCGGCGAGCATTATCTCCCAGCTCGCTGACGTAAATGCGAGCGCGACCGACATTACTACCAGGACGTATGCAATTCCGCTGACCGCACGAAATCCGAGAATTACCGCGAATCGCTGTTCCGCAGACGAATGATCGGCCGCAACCTGCCGTGACATCACGGAGTGCATCCCGAAGTTCGCAAGCGCCACAAACGATTCGGCGAACGCCATCGCAAACGCAAATGCTCCGATCTCAGCGGGCGGCAGACTTCGCGCCAGCACCATGACAAGAACGAAGCCGCTCAGGCGATAAAACGAATGAGCGGCCAGCATGATCGCTGTGTCGCGGCGCGAGCTCACGCTGTCAGCTTTGCCTGATGGCCGTTAGTGCTCCTGATGAACTCCATCAACGTCGCCGAATTCTTTTCGGTATCGCGGCCGAGTATGAGCTTGTATGCCGGCGCTTTGCGTACGAGAGTCAGGCCGTTGCGCATGCGCGATGCGAAAACGCCAAGTTTGCCCGTCATGTCCATGATGCCCCGCTCGAGAAGGAACTCGAGGCCCTGATATACACCCAGCCCTACGACGAGATACTTGATGATTGCCTTGAACGCCTTCGTGCGCGACAGTGGGACGATTCCGGAGACATCACCGAGATTTCGTTCTCCAATGAGAATCATCGATACAGGGACGGTCTCGCTGAGCTTGTGGCGGAAGAAATCGACGTCGACGAATGTCTTTGGATCGAACTCCATCCGGTTGAACGTCCGCTGAAATTTCTGGGGGATCTGTTCACTCTTCGAGCCTCGCACACCAAGTCGAAGTGGAAACGGGTGCACGTTCCCATCGCGGTCGATGAGCGGAGTATCCTCACTCAGGAGCGTGAAGTCCGGCTGCTTGAGCAGCTCGAGTGTCATCGTGCTCTTGCCGCCGCCCGATGGGAGCAGCAGGAGAATTCCCTTTCCTTCGTAATTCACCCCCATTGCGTGAATCCGGTGAAGCCCCTTCGAGTCGAGGTGCTGCCCGACAGTCGAAAGCAGATACAGGTACGCCATCTCGCGCAGCATGTCGAAGTCGCTGCTGTACATCGTGCACAAGCTGTTGCTGTTATCGAGAATCGCGAGACCGCGCCCGAAGTAGTCGATGTATGTCTTGCCGTCTTTGCGGAATGTGACGTTCCGCGGAGTGATCACGGACGCGGGTGCTGAAGGAAGGCCTTTCCAGGGCGGGTCTTGCAGCTCTAGCTCGAGCCGCAGGCTGGCAGGTTTGTGTATGCGGTCACCATTTGAGACAAACCACGCAAAGTCGCGCGCGACTTCGGCTGTTATCTCTTCTGTCGAGCCTTCGACATCGACTTCGTAATCGTAGAAGCTGAAACGCATCCAGTCGCGGGTTTTAGACGGGTGGAAGTTGGCGAATCCTCAGTTTGGATGTCAGATAGGGTTTTCTCGGGAGGAATGACCCTTTCTGGGACGATTTTGCGCCTTCTAGTCAGATGGAATGCTCACGGAGCTGTCAGTGCCCGGGGGTAATGTCCGTTTAACTGAATAGCATGCGCACTCCCATACGCACCCTTGCCCACCGGGAACGCTTCATCCCGGCCGACATCCTGAACGAGCACCTCGGCCCAGTCGTGGCCTGCGACTTCTATATAGAAGGCGCCGAGCTCGCGCGGGAGATTCCGGGCGGGTATGAGATAGACGGAGTGATGAACATCGATCACCATGCGCCGGCCCTTCGCATGATGCGACATGTCTCGTCTACAAACCTCGCGATCGATCAGGTCAACCAGGCTGGTAAAATCAAACCGGGTGGAATGGTCTTTGTCTCACATACGGACTGCGACAGTGTGTTGAGCAGCGCGATAATGGCCGGCGAGCTCGAGCCCGAAGAACGTTTTGGCGAAGCGGCAATCGCAGCCGATCACACCGGCGTGAAGAATGAGATCGCCGATGTCCTGCAATCACTCGAGCCGAGGCGCGATCTCTATTTTTCGCTTCGGAATCTGAGAAAGCTGATGGACGGTCAGCCTCTGGACTGGACTGCTCAACCTTTCTACGCTGACCGTCTCAGAAAACGCGAAGCCGCAGAGAATCTCGTAGCGAAGAAAAAGGTCCACATGGATGGGCCACTCGCGCACGCAGTGCTCGACATGAAGATCGACGGAGAGCTGCTTCCAGCAAAACTCCCTGAAGCCGCGCTCATTCTTCTCCTCAGCGCACGGACTGATTCCTCCCGCTGGGATGCGAAGATCCGGCTTGGCAATCGAGCACCAACTGGTGCAAGTCTTCGCCAGCTTCGCATGAAGCGATTCGATCCGGCATTTGTTGGAAGATGGAACGCCGGCTCAAATGCGCGCAACGGAGGTACGGATGTTCGGCCGGAGGAATACATCCGGCACGTCAGTTCCGCGATGCGCGAAGCCTGGGAGCTTTGACAGTCAATCCTGTTTGACCGCTGTTACCACTCCCGCTTTTTCCAGTGCACGCAGATACTCGACAACAAAGTCTATTGGCACGGGACCGTATACCGCGGAGACATAGTTTCTGATGTCGTACACTCGCCACGTTCCGTTCACGAGATTGAGAACTTCATAGGCATAGTGATCTCCGCTCGCGCCCCACAATCCTTCGTACTGAAGCAGCTTTAACGCGGCAGCCTTGTCGGACCCAAGCCTGGCCGTGAGATAGTTGTACCCAAACACACTCATTGGCCCTCTGACTTCCGGATTTCGCTTAAATACCATGCCGGCATCACCCGGTACATAAAAGAGAGGCCTGGGTATTGGTCTCTCTTCCTTCCGTGCCTTGGTGTCAGGCAGATCGAAATCTTTCATCGACTCAAATTCGAGCCGGGTGTATTCCGCATTGAACGCATTGAGATTTGGCCTTTCCGCCGAAAGGTCGCGAGTACGCTCGTTTGCCAGGAGAGCTCTTCGTGATGAGCTCTGTACAAGCACAAGCCCGATATCCTTCGCATTCCCGACGTTCCCTGAGAGGAAATAACCGCTCGCCGCTCCAATGAAAGCAGCCCGCAGGAGCTTCGTTGGATCGATCTTGTCAGGCGTATCCTGCGTCGTGTGGATGTAGCGATCCGGCCAGTCATGGAGATAAATCGCCGGAATGTTCCACGATGCCTCCTGATACACGTCGTGATCGCTTCCCATGTCATACTCGTCGAGCGCAGCAAGCAGCGGCTCCTTTCCACCTGCTGGCGAGATCAGCGGATAAGCCGACGATCCAGTTGCTGCATAGCGATATGTCTCAGCATTCACCCAGGCGCCGAACGCCTGGCCGACGGCGTAGACAAATGAAGGCAAATGGCCGGGTCCGGCGCTCACATGAAATACGGACTTAGTCTCAGGGCCGCCCCCAACCATGTCCATGTGAATGACAGCCTTGATGCGCTTCGCCCATTCCGGCTTTGCATTGAGGATCGCCATCGTGCCTTCGACTTCCGGCGGCCACACAAAACGAATCGTGCGCGCAGGGCGCGGAATTTTTCCGTCCCGGATCAGCTTCGAGAGTGTGACACCGGCTTCAAGTATCGTGGCACATCCGCTTGCGTTGTCGTTCGCGCCGGGATTCGGGTGGTCGAGATGACATGAGAACACAATCTCTTCCTGTGCGAGCTTCGGATCTGCACCGCGAATCATCGCAGTCACAACGGAGTATCCGCCCGCATGCTGTCCCGCGCGCACGACTGCGTGCATGCTGATTTTCTCACCACGTGCGAGGCGATCCTTGTACGATTTGGCCATCGCGGGCGAGATCATGAACGCAAACGTCTTGAATGGCGCAAACGAATCGAGATGTCCCCAGCGTACGAGCTCAGTGTTCTCGCCCCACCAGCCTGTTTGCTGATTCTGCGCGTAGCTGATGATTCCCGCAGCGCCGTGCTTTGCAACTCCAATCTCAGCGACACCGTCGGCCTGCGATGAAGCAAGAATCAGTTTTCCTTTGACGTTTTTCCCCGCGTAATCGGATTCGGCGGCACCCGCTCCGACGTCGACAAGCTCAGCGGTCACATCTCCGCTTTCACTGTCTTCGGCAAGCGACATGGGCTGCTTATCCCAGCTCGCTACCACACGATCTCCTTCCCGCAATTCTGCAAACTCAGCATCCCATGGCGGACGGGACCGCTGAGTGCCATAAAAGATTTTCCCGTCCGCCGGAAACTCTTCAATTCTTACACTGTCGAGGCCCGCAGCTCGCGCTTTCCCTGCAATCAGCTCCGCTGCAGCACGGAAAGGACGGGATCCGCGTACACGATGATTGCTCGAAATTCCTTTGACTGTCTCGAGCGCGCGGTCGCCCGACAACTCTTTCGCAAGTGCATCGATCACGGGCGCGCTCAACAGCGGTGCCTTCGGTTGAGCTGATGCAGTCGCAGCAACGAAAAACACTGCGTAAACCGCAAGCCTCATAAGCTTCACTATTGCCGGATCTGCGCGCGAGCCGATCGCACGCCATTCGAGGCGATCACTTCAAAGGCTTTGCCTGATGTTCTGACGACGGCATCACCTGATCGCGCGAGTGAAAGAATCTCGCGGGTTACAGGATCGCGCATGACAATCAGCGGATTCTTTGCTGCATCCCACTGGATACGAGTGAATCCCGATCGTGCCTGTGATGCTCTTATCGATGGAGCTGTGTTGTCGGATCTCATTTCCTGGACCGACGGAGCCCGGCCCGGCGCAGCCAGCTCGAATCGCGATATCTGACTCACCGGCACGCTGCTCACCGGAATCGCAAATGCAAAATGACCCTCGGTCGACGGCAGATCAGCTACAGGGGAAGCGTCGAAAGAGAGCGAATAGAGAATGCTGCCAGACGCGTTGCGCCCGCTGAGTGTCAGTGCACCACGACCGCGCGGGAGCGACGGGACAGTCATCGTAGTGAAAGAAGGCTCCAGTATGACCTTGCCGTTCGTCACGCGCCCCCAGACAATGAGACAATCCTGCAGCGCGGAATTGGTCGTCGGCGCATCAGGAAACACAGCCCGATAGTTCATCACCATGGTGTACGTGTAGTCGCTGATCCAGCGCCGAGGCACGTTCAGATTGAAGTTGATGTTGAGGCGGCAGTAGCTCATCACATCTGGCACATCGGGCGTTTGAATGAATCCGCTCAGCGGATCGTAACCGTAAACGCCGATGTTGCCCTCAGGATACGGATACGACGGATCCACCCCTGCAGGCCCGCCGCATGGCGAGTGAGGCCGGTTCCAGTTATGGCCAAGCTCGTGCGCGACTATCTCGCTCGCATAGTTCTCGTCGAGCGAGAGAATCGACCGTCCCGGCCTGTAGCCGATTCCCGCGATTCCGGATCCAGCACCATTGTCTCTCAACACACCGACGTACTGCCGTCCCGTTCCCTCCGAGACTCGCAGCACGTTTATCTCATTGAGGATGTTGCTCCAGGCATTGTTGGAGTCGCCCCTCGAAAGCTGAAGCGTCGTCGAATATGGTATCCGGACATCGGCTGTAATGGTGAGAAGCGGATGCATCCGCTGAGTGAGACTGATGAGCTCACTCAATCGCGCATTCGTCACATTGCCAGTATTCCCTTCACC
>DASROK010000329.1:0-3870 GCA_035646915.1 Gemmatimonadaceae bacterium | reverse complement strand
GATCACATCGGCGCCGAGCTCGATGAGCTTGTCGACGAGAGACTGCGACTGCTGTGCAGCTCGCGTGACGACGATTCGACGGCCAAAGAGCGGCCGACTCTCGAACCAGTTGATCTCATCGCGCAGAATCACCGGCCATCCGATCACGGTAATGACTGGAGCGGAGATTCCGTTTTTCGCCGCTTCCTCAGCGATTGTCTCGAGAGTTGCTGTCACGGTTTTCTGTTTCGACAGCGTTCCCCACTGAACTGCAGCGGCCGGCATCTCTGCCGGCATGCCACCCGCAATGAGCTCCGACGCAATCGATGGAAGTGTTTTGACTCCCATGTACAGCACGATTGTTCCTCCCGCTTTAGCGAGAGCCTTCCAGTCAGTCTGGGTAGATGACTTTGCGGGATCTTCGTGACCAGTGACGAACGTCACCGACGTCGCAAGGCCACGATGTGTTACCGGAATTCCTGCGTAGGCAGCGGCCGCAATGCCTGCGGTTACCCCGGGAACAACTTCGAACGGCACCGCTGCGTCATTCAGCGCCTGTGCCTCTTCGCTTCCTCTCCCAAAAACGAAGGGATCGCCGCCTTTGAGACGAACCACCCGCTTTCCGCTGCGCGCGAGCTGAACGAGCAGCTCGTTGATGTCGCTTTGCGAGACCGATTTCGTATCTCCGCCACGTTTTCCGACATCGAACAATTCGGGGTGTCCCGCTTCCTTCGCATCGGCCGGAAGCAGGTCACGATTTGCGAGCGCGTCGTAAACCACCGCATCTGCTGACTCGATCAGCTTCTTTCCGCGCACCGTGATCAATCCTGGATCGCCGGGCCCGGCGCCGACAAGAAAAACTTTTCCGGCGGAGCTCACGCTGCGCTCCGCTCGTCTTTGCCTTTCATGCTTTCCGGATTCACTCCGATGCTCTCACACCACGCGCGGTATTCCGCTGGGGAAATCTCCGAAGGCTTGATTTCGCTGCGACCTCCCCAGAATACGTTCGTATAGCTGACGGGAATGCCCGCCTCCTCAAGGTGCGCGTCGATCGCTGCCTTGTGCGCGAGAACAAGCGCTTTGTCAGTTCCATGCGCAACAGCCATGATGTTCACGCCGCCAAACTCAGGCCCCCCTTCCCGCCAGTAAGCGTGGGTGATGATGTGATGTCGGCCCACTTCGCATCCCGCTTCGATCTCTCTGCCTTCCGGCACGCGCCAGTGAAAAAGCGCATTGTAACGCGTCACTCTTTCTCCGCCCCGCGAAGGCTTCACGTGCTCGAGAAACGTCGAAAAGCGTCCGATGACTTTTCTTTCCTGAAGTGAATGCGCCACCCGAAGAAACTCATCGTATGCGATTCCAGTTTCCGCAGCTCGTCCGCGCCACGGCGATTTCACGATCTCATCGAGCGTAAACTCGCGCTTGAGCGGAACGAGAACGCGCCAATCGAGATCCGAGAGCTCCACGATATTGGTGTCGATCACTGTTCCAGCCTCATCGGTTCGGGATCCGGGCTCCATCCCGCGGCGACGAACGTGACCGACGCCGAGCGCAAACAGTTTCTTCGCGGGCATGATGCGAAAAGCGATCGCGCCGGTCTTCTCCTTCAGAAGCTCGCAATGACTGCGCATCGAGTAGCCCGATGGAACCTTGAGCGTGGTCCAGAGCCGATACACCGAGCCTGACGTCCCGGAATCTGTCGACCGGATGACTACATGTCCCGAGAACGGGTCATCCTTCACCATGAATTCGAAAGCGGAGTCGAGTTTCTCCGGAGGAAGCTGCCAGGCAACGAGAGCGCCGGGAGCGAGATTGGTCGCCATCATGGTCTGGCGAATCCTTCGGATTGTCCCGGCCTCGAGCATTGCCTTCAGCCGTTCGTGCACGACATGCTCTTCGACACCAGAGAGTCGCGCGATCTCTGCAAACGGATCTTCCAGAAATCCGGCGATTCGATCTTCGGAAACTGCAAGTATACGAGCGTTGACCGGGTCTGAGATTTCAACAGGCACGGAAATAATCACTTCTCTTCCCCGCTTACATGTTTGGCCTTCGCGCGATTCCACCTCGCCGCGAGGCTCATCGCGTAGATCACGTAGATGCCTGTCGCGACAGCATAAGCGAGATGATAGTAGCTGGCGTTACTGGGCACCGTTCACCTCCGGTGGCGGATTTGCGCCGTCGCGTGTCACCGCATAGCGATACCGCGCGCGCAACAAGGCCACGTAGAGAAGCGTAAACGAAGCAAACGACAACAACAGCGTAGTGAGCATCTCACCCGGCAAAGATGGCGCGCTCGGCTTCATCAGTATTGGCTGAGGATGCAGCGTCCTGAAGAGATATACGCTCAGGTGAATGAACGGGATCAGCAGCGCGCCGAGAATCCCAAGAACGGCGCTGTAACGCGCGCGCACCTCCCGATCTTCGAGTGCGCCGCGCAATACGATGTATCCGACATAGATGAACCACAGAAACAACGTGAGCGTCAGACGCGCATCCCATGTCCAGTATGCGCCCCAGATCGGTTTGCCCCACAACGGTCCCGTCGTGAGCACGACAGTGGTGAATACAACTCCCACTTCAGCCGATGATTCAGCGATGCGATCCAGCCGGTCTTCACGGAGCCAGAGATAGAGTCCGCTGGCGACGGCAACGAGGCCGAAGGCCATGAACGCAACCCATGCGGCAGGCGCGTGAACATAGAGAATTTTCTGCGCGGGTCCCTGCAGCGCCTCGAGCGGCGTGAAAAAAAACGCGCGGATATATGTGACAGCGATCGCAACCACGGCTGCGATCGTCAGCGGGGTCGGTTTCATTCCTCTAGTGTGAACGGATATGCCAGCGTGCATGCGACAACGAAGACAATGTCGAATGCAACAAGCAATTTAAGCCACGCAAAGGCATCTCCAACCGGACGGCCGCTCATCAGCTTCGCAGTGGCTTGTGCAGCCGGCAGCACAATCGGCACAAAGAACGGCAGTGCAAGCATCGGCAGAAGAAGCTCAGCCAGTCGCGTATTCACTGCCATCGCGCTGAACAAAGTACCGACGGCAACCAGACCAATCGCGGCGAGCACTGCTATTCCCGCGAGGGGCGCCGCAATGTCACCTAGCGGAAGATTGTAGAACAAACCCACTGCCGGAATCGCTATCAGCTGAACCGCAGCGACGAAAACAAGGCTGGCGAATGCCTTGCCGAGAAAAATCGATTCTCTCGACACTGGCGATGCGATCAGCCCGTCGATCGCGCGGTCAGGCTGCTCGGAATGCACCGGTCCTTCGGTGTCGAGCAGCCCGGAGAAGATGAAAATCACCCACAGCACTCCAGGCGCGAGGTCGATCGCCGCGACACCGGTTGGATCCCACGCAAAGTAGAAGATCACGATCGCAAGAAGAGCGAAAACAACCGCCGAGAAGAATGCGCTTCGCGTGCGGAACTCGATCACCAGGTCTTTCCGCGCGATGATCCACGATTCCCGCATGAGGTCACGCATTCAATTCCACCAGCTCCTGATACTCGCGCGTGAAGCTCTCTGGATCGATGGCAGACCGGGCTTCACTCCTCACCAACTTCCCCGAATTCATGATCGCCGCGTAACTCGACAACGACAGACCTTCCTCGAGATTGTGCGTGACGATCACGAGTGCAGCACCGCGATCCTTGAGACTCATGAGCAGCGACGTCAGCGCTTTGGATCCTACGACATCGAGGCCGGTGAACGGCTCGTCTGCAAGAACGAGATCAGGCTCGTGGACCGTCGCCCTCGCAATCGATACCCGCTGCTTCATTCCGCGGCTCAGCGCTCGCACTGGGGTATCGGCGCGGTCGAGGATCTGCATCGACGCCAGCGCCCGTTCGGTTTTTGCGCCGGGATCATCAACGCCGTACAAC
>DASROK010000328.1:0-2556 GCA_035646915.1 Gemmatimonadaceae bacterium | reverse complement strand
ATGTACCTGCTCGCGAGGGAGCTGGGAGCGAGAACGTGGATTGCGTTTCTCGCGGGCCTCGCGTTCATGTTCACCGGCATCACGATGTCGGGCCTGTACAGCGGGCACGATGGCCGGATAATCGTCGCGACATTTTCACCGCTGGTGTTTTTCTGCCTGCATCGCGGCATGAAGACGGGACGCTTCGCGCCGTTCGCCGGATTGGCGGCGACGCTGGGATTCTCACTTCTGTGCTTCCAGATCCAGAGCAACTATTACCTGCTGCTGGCAGCTGCGCCCTGGACTCTCTTCTGTGCGTGGCAGTTCCGGGAAGCTGGCGCGCCAAAAATTCTCGGACGCCTTGGACTTGCACTCGCTGCAGTTGCATTTGCGTTTGCACTCGCTGCAGTGAACTTCCTGCCGTTTCTCGACTATGTAGCTGAGTCGCCGCGTGGCGCAGAGGGCGGACGAGGATACGAATATTCGACTTCTTTCTCGATGCCGCCTGCGGAGATATCCGGCTTCGCCATTCCGGAACAGCAGGGAACGCTCGGCACATATCACGGAAAAAGCTTCTTCAAGCAGCACACCGAATACGTTGGAGCGCTGGTAATCGCGATGCTTCTGCTCGGGGTGTACTTCTCGCGGCGCAGCAGGTACTGGGCATTCTTCGCCGCCACTGCGCTCCTCGCACTCAGCATGTCCCTTGGCGGCTACACGGGCATATACAGGCTTTACTACAACTTTCTTCCTGGCGTAAACAAGTTCCGCGCGCCGTCGATCTCGCTTTTCCTTGTATCGATGTCGCTGGTGATCATGGCCGCGATCACACTCGAAGCGATTGCGAAAGTGAGAGACAATGCGCCTGAGGAAGAAAAAGCAGCGCGGCGGGCAGGAAAGGGCACGAAGGTAAGAACGGTATCAGAATTCGCGCGGTACCTCACGCTGGGAGTTGTCGGTATCGGCGTTCTGATGGTGCTGGTATCGCAGACAATTCCATCGCCGCTCGGAGAATCTCTCGGCTGGATCCGGTTTGGTTTGTTCCTCCTGATCGTGGGCTTCCTGCTTTACTTCTGGCTTGCCGGCCGCATCACATCGCGAACGGTTGCGATGGCCTTGTGCGTTGTCACCCTGGCTGATTTGTGGATCGTGACCCGCAAGTTTTTCCAGACGGTAAAACCTCCCGATGAAGTGTACGCGCCTGACGACGTTGTTCAGTATCTGAGATCGCAGAACGACAGTGATCGCGTCTGGGTGTTTCCATTCGGCGGGCCGTCTGTGTATCACGGAAGCGAGCAGGTGGGCGAGAATCGCATTCCGCTTCGCAACTACCTGATGCATTTCGGATTCGAGCAGGCAGGCGGCGAGCACGGCAACCAGCTCGAGAGATTCAACAAGTATGCGGGTGCCGGGGACAAGGTCTACGTCGACTGGCACAATTTCGCCGGCTGGCCTGCATTCATGAGCGCTGCCAACATCCGCTACATCGTGAGCGGCGTGGAGCTTCAGCTTTTCAATGCCGACAGCACCAAGTCGCCGGACATCGAAGAAGTTTTTCGAGGTTCCGCGATTGTCTATCGAAACAACAAGGTTCTGCCGCGCGCGTTCGTTGTGGGTGATGCACGTGTGATTCCGAATACCGACAGCGCTCTGGCTTTCATGAAAGCCCGCGGATGGGATCCAGGACAGACTGCGGTTGTCGATCGACCGCTGGGTATTGCGATGCCTGCAACTCCGCTCATCGATTCGACGGTGATCACCGAGCGGAACCCGGACAAAGTGGTGGTGAGGACTACTACCAATCGGCCTGCGCTTCTGGTGCTCAGCGATGTCTACGCCCACGGATGGAAAGCCTGGGTCGACGACAGGCTCACACCGATTATTATCACCAATGTCGCGTTTCGTGGAGTGCCTGTAACGACTGGCACTCACACTGTCCGCTTCGAGTTCGATCCTGACGCGCTAAAAACGGGCAGAACTATCAGCCTCATACTGTTCGTGATACTCGTTGCGTACGGCGTGTGGTACCTGCTGACAGTTGTGCGCCGCCCGCGGGCAGAGACGGCCGAGGCGTGAAGCCCGATTTTTCGGTAATCGTTCCCGCTTTCAATGAAGCCGAGAACATAGCTGCGCTGTTCGAGGCGCTCGAAGCGACTTTCGCCCGGCATTCGCTGAATGGAGAAGTGATACTCGTCGATGACGGGTCTACCGACGAGACGTGGGCGTACTCGGTTGCGGCGGCGGCAAAGATGGGTGATCGCGCGCGCGTCGCGCGCCACCGCCGGAATCTTGGAAAGACAGAAGCCATGCTCACAGGCGCGCGTGAAGCGCGGTCGGATGTGTTCATAGTATTCGACGCAGACCTTCAGCATTCCACTGAAGAGATTCCGCGGTTCATGAAAGAGATCGACGCAGGCTGGGACATCGTCACCGGCCGGAAGATCGGCGCATACGAAAAGCGCGCAGTGAGCTCGGTGTACAATCGGCTCTCCCGATTTCTGTTCGACGTGCCGGTGCGCGACCTCAACTCGATGAAAGCATTTCGGCGTGAGGTGCTCGAGGAGGTGCCTCTTCGTC
>DASROK010000327.1:0-3708 GCA_035646915.1 Gemmatimonadaceae bacterium | reverse complement strand
GTCTGACAGGTGAGTGGTGTGCATCCTTCACATCGACTCTCACTTCGGTCACGCCTTGCAGCTGCTCGACAGCCTGTCGCGCATCCCGGACGATGGTGGCATCGTCCGCCGCGGAGAGCATGATGCTGAAGCGGACTTTTCCGTCGGTCGTAGTTGCGATGTCGCGGACCATTCCGGCTTCGAGGATGTTGAGTCCAAGACGGTTATTTCTTACGCTCGCCAGAGCGGTATCAATTCGGACCTGAAAGTTTTCGGACATTGTTCAAAGTTAATCAATGACTGCTGAACTACGGGTTAGACAGGAAGACGAGGAAGAGTTGGAAGAAGTGGAAGAAATCGCTTGTTGGTTGAGTCCGCTGATGATGCCGATTGGGTGGTTCGTCGCCAACCTTCGCGCGTGATCTCGACACCACTTGAGAGAAAAATCATTGGCGCTGCGATTGATGTTCATCGGCATCTCGGACCAGGGCTTCTAGAGTCAACGTACCTCGAATGCCTGGTCTATGAGTTAGGCCAGCTCGGGCTGAGATTTTTGATCGAGCCGTTCGTGTCTATCAGCTACAAACGCTTGACAATCGAGCGAGCGTTTCGACCGGATTTGATAATCGAAAATGAAGTTGTCCTCGAACTAAAACACATTGAAAAGATCCTGGCCGTGCATGAGGCTCAGCTCCGGACTTACCTCCGACTGACGGGAATCAAGGTCGGGTTGCTTTTCAATTTCAACGTGATTGTCCTGAAGAATGGGATCCGGCGAGTCGAACTGAAGTAAACATGCATTCTTCCTTGTCTTCCCATGCTTCCTCGTCTTCCTGCCAATCCGTAGTTCTCTAAGTAGCACAACGCGTGGACTCGCTGTCTCATCGAACCTGCAGACAGGGTCCAACTAGCTCGCGATACTTACCTCGCGCACTTCAGGAATTCTCATCCTGATGTGTGCCTGAATCGCCGGAGAAAACGTCGCGGGGGAAACCTGGCAGTCGGGACATCCGCCATCGATTCGCAAAATCGCGCGGCCTGATTCAGGCGAGAACTCCACAAGCTCGAGCGTGCAGTGCTCGATCCGAAGCATCGGCACTACCTCCCTTAGTATTGCCGAGATTCGCTGCTCGACTGCCGGATTCTTTTTTATTGCGCGCTGTGCCATATCGAAATGATAGAAGTTCGACCTGAATTCCGAAACTCCGCAGTCGCAAAAACCCTTGCCCCGTAGTGGTTTAGGCCTCACTTTCCACTGGTATCTCCCCCTGCAGGGCAACAATGAAATACCCGGAAGTCCGGAACTACGTGGCCGGCGATTTCGTCAAGGGCAATCACGAGTATCTGGACGTGTTCAACCCAAGCGACGGATCGGTCATTTCCCGTGTTCCGCTCTCGTCCCGTGATGACGTAGACCGCGCTGTGCAGGTTGCCCAGGCTGCCTTTCCCGCCTGGTCGGCACTGCCGATCAAGGAACGCGTCCAGGTCTTCTTCAGGTATCGCACCCTCCTCGAGAAGAACATCGAAGAGCTGACCGCTCTCGTTACCGAGGAAAACGGCAAGGTTTACGCGGAAGCAAAAGCCGAAGTTCTGAAGTCGATGGAGCTCACCGAATTCGCGGTTTCGCTGCCCCAGATTGCCTCGGGTGAAGTGCTCGAAGTGAGCCGCGGAGTAGAATGTCGTATCGAGCGGTATCCACTGGGTGTCGTGGCATCCATTGCCCCGTTCAACTTCCCGAACATGGTCCCCAACTGGACCATCCCTAATGCAATCGCACTCGGCAACTGCATGATCTTGAAGCCCTCGGAGCTCGTTCCGTTGAGCGCGAACAGAATCGCCGAGCTGCTGAAGGAAGCGGGACTTCCTGACGGAGTCTTCCAGGTTGTGCATGGCGGGAAGGATGTCGTCGAGGCGATCTGCGATCACTCGGGAATCGAAGCGATCTCATTCGTTGGCTCGACGAAAGTTGCCAAGCTCGTGTATCGACGCGGCAGCGCTAACCTGAAAAGAGTTCTCGCTCTTGGTGGCGCCAAGAATCACCTCATCGTCATGCCCGATGCTGATACGGAGATGGCATCGTCGAACATCGTGGCATCGATGTCGGGATGCGCCGGCCAGCGCTGCATGGCTGCATCGGTGATGGTCGCTGTCTCTAATACAGAGCACATCATTCAGCGAATGATCGAGCATGCGAAATCGGTGGTCCCCGGAAAAACTCTGGGACCGGTGATCTCGAAAGAGGCGCAGAAGAGAATCGAGAGCTACATCGCTGAAGCGGAAGAGAAAGGGGCGAAGATCATCGTCGATGGAAGGAACCCGAACGTCCCGGGAAAAGAAGGCGGGTTCTGGGTGGGTCCGACGATCATCGATTATGTCACGCCCGATATGCGAATTGCCCAGGAAGAAGTTTTCGGTCCCGTGCTGGTGATCATTCGGTCGAAGAATGTAGACGAAGCACTCGCGATCGAGAATTCATCGCCGTATGGGAACGCTGCTTCAGTGTTTACGGAAAGCGGCGCTACTGCGCGCTACGTGATGGAGCGCGCGAGTGCCGGAATGGTCGGTGTAAACGTAGGAGTTCCCGTTCCGCGCGAGCCGTTCTCATTTGGCGGATGGAACGAATCGCGTTTCGGTGTAGGAGACATCACCGGACGCGGATCGATCGAGTTCTGGACCAAGTCGAAGAAGATGACGACAAAATGGAACAGGGAGCACGGCGTCAACTGGATGAGCTAACGGCAAGAATGCTGAATGCTGAATTCTGACTAACTGCGGACTGCGGAGGCTGAGAAAATGGCCGTTGATACATCGGTGAATTTCACCGGAATCAAATTCGAGAATCCATTCATGCTCTCATCGGCGCCGCCGACTGAATCGGAGAGCAACATCATGCGCGCGTTCGACGCAGGTTGGGGTGGAGTCGTGACGAAGACAATCGGTCTTCACCCGGTAGTCAACGTCTACGGCGCGAAAGCGAAGTTCATGCGCACATCCACCGACAGTGCGCACGTGTCGATGAAGAAGCGCGACAATGCCGCCCTTCATTCCTCATGGAACTGGGAACTCATCTCCGACAAGCCGATCGAGTGGTGGGAGCCGCGCATCCGCAGGATCAAGGACGCCAATCCCGGAAAAGTCCTCATCGCGTCGATCATGGCAGGATCCGGTAACGACAAGGAGCTGGGTAACTGGCAGCTTCTTGCGCAGAAATGTCAGGACGCTGGAGCCGACGGGCTCGAGCTCAACTTCTCATGCCCTCACATGGACAGAAAGGACATGGGCTCCAACATCGGCAAGGACAAAGTCCTCTGCTCGACTGTCACCGAAGCGGTGAAGGAAGTCGCGAAGATCCCGGTGTGGTGCAAGCTCACGCCTGCCACCGCGAACATCGTCGAAGAGGCGGGCGCATGCTTTGTCGGCGGAGCGGATGCGATCGTTTCATCGAACACATTCCCTTCCCTTCCTTTGATCGACGCCGAGACGCTGGAATTCGAGATCAACGTCGATGGTTTCGTATCGAGCGGAGGACTGGGAGGGCCTGCAATTCTTCCGATGGCTCTCGCCAAGATGGCGCAGCTCACGCAGGCATTTCCCGACAAGAGCTTCTCGGGAATCGGAGGAATCTCCGACATGGCGCAAGCCGCCAGCTATTTCGCACTCGGCTGCGGAACCGTGCAGGTGTGCACCGCGGCAATGCTCGATCACGCGATTGGGCCGAATGTGATTAGG
>DASROK010000326.1:0-6598 GCA_035646915.1 Gemmatimonadaceae bacterium | reverse complement strand
GTCGAACCAGCGGCGTGCGGACAATCGAGTCCGAGATTCTTTTCTCTGCCGCGCGAATGTCGTCCAGCGAAACGCGGTTAGTCGTCAACTCGCTCGCCGCCCAGCTCGACTGAAGTGCCGACCCCGGTTTCAGTCGCCTTCTTATAGATGTAGTGCGCCGATGCGAGATCCTCGACGGAAAGTCCGAGTGACTTGAAGAGGGTGATGTCATCGTCGTTGCGCCGCCCTTCAATTTTTTCGAGGAGCAGCTCTCCTATCTCTCCTAGGATGTGGTCGTCTCCTATCGCGCCTTCCTGTTTTGCAAGCAGGAAATCTCCGCCCTCATTCAGAGTCGATTCACGCCTGTCGACGAACAATCGTGACTCTCGCATCGCATCGGCGTCGAGCTCGCGCGCGATCGCAATGCTGGAGCCGACCGCATTGATGTGCGTCCCCGGCGAGATCCATTCACCTTTCAGGATTGGCTCGCGTGCACCCGTTGTGGTGCAGATGATGTCGATATCCCGAACAGCTTCCTCGACACTTGCGACCGCAATTACGGGAATTCCATAGCGCCTGGATTCACGCTCGGCAAAGTGGCGCGCGTGGTCAGCATTGCGACTCCACACTCGCGCCGTCGTGACTCCACTGGACTCGACCATCGCAGACATGTGCGTCGTGGCCTGGACTCCACTTCCGAGAATTGCAAGAGACTTCGCGTCCTTGCGCGCCAGTAGTTTCGTTGCGACCCCGCTGACGGCAGCAGTGCGAATCGCAGTAATCGAGCTGGCGTCCATGATCGAGAGAAGCTGGCCATGCGTTGTCTCGAACAGAAGCACGGCCCCCTGATGCGAATCGTACTTCGTACCGTGGTTGCCATGAAACACAGTGATGACCTTGAGTCCCACCGCGTCGATGTTCCGGAGATAGCTGGGCATCATTCCAAGTGCGCCTTCCTTTTCCGGCATGCGCAACACCGGGCGCAACGGGAGTATCGCTTCTCCGCGCTCCACTGCAGCGAGAGTCTCCGCCATGACATCCATGCACTCCTTCATTGGAAGGAGCCGGCGCACTTCGGATTGGTTCACGATCAGAACTTTCATTGCTGCAGGGTCCATTGAGTGTAGGCGCGCTCGCGCTTGAGCACTGATTCGCCACGGTCGTACTCAGGGCGCCCAACAAGCAGGGCGTGCATGTAGCCGTTCATCTCGCCGATCATTTCAGTGTGGAGAATACGATTATCCGGATTTGGATGCAGGAGAATCTCGATTTGTGGGGCGTGATAACGCCTGAATTGGCCGAGCGTGCCTTCCTCGAGTTTTACCTTCGATTTCAGGTAGGTGATCATCCGCTCCGACGCACGCCACGTTCCGCCTGAATCGGAGACCACCTTCTTGCCGTCGAGCATGATGTTCCTGTCATCGTACGCAAGTACGACAAGCTTGTGCCTCGGGTCTCGACGAAGCCATTGCATCAGCTTCGCACCGTGCTGCGCAGAATCGAAGTTGTAGTTCGCGTCCAGGAACGCAATCCGTTCGATCCAGGATGGAATTGTGTCCTGTCCTTCGATGAACCCGAACATCAGTGATCCGCCGCCGCTGTGTCCGGTGAGTGTGACTCGAGAATTGCCGAGCGAGCTTCGCAACCGATTCACTATCTGGACGATGCGCGCGTTGGCTCGATCATATCCCTGCGTGCGCCTCCACTCCGGCCAGCTTTTCTTCTCCGCTTCGAGATAAGCGACGACTGCCTGGCTCAAGCCTCTCGCTCGCAGTGCGCGCGTCTGTGCGCCGATGTTCTGGATGTCGAAATGCCAGTCCATTCCGTCAGTGAGCTTTCGTCCGATTGTCTGTTCGGTCGAGTTGCCGTTCGGCAGTGCATAAAGGATGAGGTCGATTTGCTTCGCATGATCGAGATGGTCTGGAGCGACGACTGTTGCCGTCGCGCCCGAGTCTATCTGAATGACTGACTTATGCTCGCCTTCAGCGAGAAAGCTCTCGACTGCAGGGAAAAAGCGAGCCGGCGCCTCGAGATAAGGAAAGTGCCCGGTGCCGGGAAGCTCGAGCAGTCTCGCTCCCGGTATCGACTGGATCCACTCCTGGGCGCTCTCAAGCGGAATGTGATCCTGCGCTCCGCGAATTACCAAAGCGCGAGCATTGAGCCGTCGCAGGGCAGGTCGCCAGTCCCAGTCGCCAAGTGAAGGAAGCGTATAGCGATCAACACTTTTGACTTTATTCGCAAGGGCGGCTGATGATCCGGCGCAGAAATCACCGCGCCTTCGGGATAGTGCAGCGGTGTCTGCAAATGTTGCGAGGAAATACACCTTGAAGAACGCGCGGCAGGCCACGGCATCTCCAGGATTGGCGAGACGAGCGGTCGCGAGGCTGCGAAGACGCGATTGCATCGCGCCGTCACGACGGGATTCGAATGTCTGAATCCCGCGCATGTGATATGTGCGTGTTACCGATATCGGGTCCACGATTACCAACCGGCGGATGTGCTCGCCGTATTTCGCGGCGTAAAGCGCCGCCACTCCAGCTCCCCACGAGTGCGCGAAAAGTGTGAGCTCTCCAATGTTGAAGTGTGCCCGTACCGCTTCCAGGTCATCTGCAAACCGATTTGCATCGAGTGATGCCGAATCAGAGACAAGAGTAGAGCTCCCTGTTCCGCGCTGATCGTAGAACAGAAGTACATGGTGCGCTGCCAGCGGCTCGAGATCGCCTGCCATGTACCCCATGCTGAAACCGGGCCCACCGTGAAGCATGACGATTGTGTCGCCGTGAGCTCCCACGATTCGATAGAAAAGTCTGACACCATTGCCCGCGTCGACAAATCCCTCGGATGGCGGCGCGCGATTCACCGGAAGCGGCCGTTGACTGCAGCCGAACAAGGCGAAGAGAAGCGTTGCAAAGATCCAGACTGGCAGAGTGCACCTCTCTTGGGTCATAAAACTGCGCGCGCCTCTCGGCGGCTTGTAGCTTGTCGCGATTTTAGCTTCTTGCCTTAAGCGTGCTAAAACGGAACTACAGGAAAGAAGAAAACGGAAGAGATCAATAACGATTTCTCCGGTTTTATGCCGTTGCGTGTCAGCACGCTAGAGGCCAGAAGCTAAAATAGCGACAAGCTACAAGCCGCCGAGAGGCGCGCGCCGTTGGTCTGATTGTGCGAGTTCTGTAAGGAAGCTGATCAGGTGATCACGTTGCGCAAATGAGTTCCGCAAGCCAGTATCACGCATCCACTATCTTCGCCTCCAGAGGACACCATGAAGATCCTTAACGCAGCGATTCTCGCGCTCGCACTGCCGGTGGCGCTCGAAGCACAAACGCCTCCTGCTGCGCCACCAGCGGCTCCGCCCGCAAACCCCATCACGACTGCGTTTCGTGGACGAACCATGGCCCTGCAGCGCAATCTCGCTCAGGCGTTCGATTCGATCCCCGAGTCCAAGTTCGGCTTCAAGCCGACGCCGGCGCAGCTCTCGATTGGATACATCGCTCAGCACCTCGCGAGTGACAACTATCTCTTCTGCAATGGATTTGGATCACAGAAGGCAACCGTCGATGAGGCCGACACAGCGACTGCCGATTCGGTGAAGGCAAAATGGCCGAAAGCTCAATTGGTCTCGAAGCTCAAGGCGTCATTCGCATTCTGTGAGACCGCGTTCAATCAGCTCGATGACTCGAAGCTCGGCGAACAGGTTGAGCTCAAGTTCGGGGCGAACGCACGGCAGGTATCCCGCGCAACCATGGTGCTCGGTCACGCACTCGATATGGCCGATCATTACAGCCAGATCGCAAATTACATGAGGCTCAACAACATCCTGCCGCCAACGGCGCTTCCACGACCACGTTCCTGATCAATAGACGAATGGTATGAGGCGCTTTCGTGAATTCACGAATTGGCGGTATGGCTCGCCAATGGTGGAGAGAAGTACGCGCTCTTCTACCGAGATGCGATAGCTGTACACCGCCAGCGATGTGATGAGGAGAAGCGCGAGAGCGAGCCAGCTGCCGAGTGCCAGGGCAAGTCCTGAGTTCATGATGATCGCTGCGGTATACGACGGATGACGCAGAATCGAATACGCGCCGCTGTTCACGACGTGCTGGTCAGCGCTTGCGCGAACGTCGCCCGTGAATGATTTGCCCAGCATGCGAAAGCAATGTCGTCGCAGCAGGCTTCCACCGACCATCATCGCCACCCCGATCACGAACCAAGCCAGGCGATAGCGAACAATCTGCAAGATAGGGAACCAGGCAATCACGAACGCCGCAAAGAATGCGATGTTCAGACCGACGAGAATGACCTGCATTGATTTCGCATCCTTGTCACTCCCCGTTTTCTTTGCGTTCCTGATGATTCGGAACTCGGGATAGAAGGCCCAGAATTCAACGGCCCAGAAAACAAGGGCGTACGGCCACACAAAAGGAAGCGGTTTCACCCGGCTAACTTATGGCGAATCGCGCTTTGTGCTACGGATTTCTTTCCGTCTACCGCGTGATTGCATGAAGAATCAGCCCGACCAGTCCGCCGACGATCGTACCGTTAATTCGAATGAACTGAAGGTCTCTGCCGATTGCGAGCTCGATCCGTCGTGATGTCGCGGTCGGATCCCAACCGCGCACAGTGTGCGATATGAGATCGCTCACTTCCGATTGATAGCGTTCGACCAGCCCCAGCACGCCCGCACGCAGCCATCCGTCGACTCTCTCCATGAGTGCTGGATCGTCGAGAATTGCTTTCCCGAGGCTGGCCAGACCAGTCGAGATCGTATCCACGTCCGACTCTTCCGCCCGCTCCGCCCGTCTCACGAGCGCAGCTTTCGCATCCGCCCATATCGATGACGAGAAACCGCGAATAGCCTCATCGCTCAGAATCTCTTCCTTCAGCTGCTCGGCCTTCTGAATCACTTCGGGCGAGTTGTGCAGATCGTCGATGAACTTGTTGAGCGCGGCGTCGAAGCGGGCCCGCAGCGGATGGTTCACATCGTTTTGCACTTCGTTCAGCGTGCGCTCCATTCCCCTCACGACTTTCTTCAGGATCTTGTCATCGACCACATCAGGAACCCACCACGGCATCTCGGCTTCGATTCGCCGGCGAATCAAATCTTCGTTCTCCGTCACCGCTCTTGAGGCGAGCCTGATCCCTTCGTCGAGCAATCCCTGATGACGATTGCCAGCGGTGATGAGAGAAAGTCCTCGTCCAACGAACGGAGCCACTCGTGCTTTCTTTATCCGGCTGGCAATTGCCGAATCGATCATCGACTGCACATCGTCATCACGAAGTGATTCTGCCGCGGCAACAAGCCCGCGCGCAGCATGTCTTGCAACCGCTTTGCTGTTTGCCGGATCGCTCAGGAATTGCGCGAGACGCTCACCGAGCTTCGCCTGCACCAGCCGGCCTTCGATTACATCCCGATTGAGAAAGTTTCGCTCGACAAATGCGCCGAGTACCTGGCCGACACGGTCTTTGCGCTCGGGGATGATGGCGGTGTGAGGAATCGGAATCCCCATCGGATGCCTGAAGAGAGCCGTTACCGCGAACCAGTCGGCAAGTCCGCCGACCATCGACGCTTCGCTGAAGGCCTGGACCCATGCGAGCCACGGATACCTCGCTCGGAAGTAGAGCGAAATGGCAAACGTGATCGCCGCGAGAACGAGCAGTCCGGTGGCGCGGAGCTTCATGTTGCGCAGCTGATCGGCGCGAATGTCCTCGTCGAACGCGGTCAGCGGAATTGAATTTGCTTTTTCAGTTTGCATCACTTACGTAACGCGCGATATGGTTTTCAGGATTCATCAGGATAACGCTTGAAAGGCCGCAGACTGTACTTTATAGTATAAAGTACTTGGCAACTGTCAGGAGCGCTCGCTCAACAAGAGGAAGTAATGCGGAAATGGCTTAGACGTATACGCGGTGCGATCGGCATGGGCCTGACCTGGGCTGCGGGATGGGCAGTCTTTGGGGTGATGATCGGTGTAGCGAGTAAGATCACACCTTTTCTTCCCTGGGATTCTTTCTTTGAGGTTTTCGACGCGCCCCTTCCCGCGCTCGCAGTCCCCGGCTTCTTCGGCGGCGTGCTTTTCTCGATCGTGCTCGGCATTGCAGGCCGCGGTCGCAAATTCAGCGAGCTGTCTCTCAAGCGCTTCGCAGCGTGGGGAGCAGTCGGTGGCCTTCTGCTCGCGTTGCTTCCCGACTTTCTCGTTGCGGTCGGACTGGCGAGTCTCGGCACTGAGGCAATGAGTCTCTGGAAACTCACAGCGATAATCGGTGCTCCGTTGATTGTTCTCGGCGCCGCATCCGCTTCCGGTTCATTGATGCTCGCGAGAAAGGCAAAGCAACAGGATGTGCTCGAGTCGGGCCCGGAAGTTCCCGCACTGAGTGCCAAATGACTGTTACGAATATTTCCGCGGTGCACATTAGATGCATTTCGTTACTCATCATCATAACAATTACTCCAGGCTCACCTTTGACTGCGCAGACAAGAGCACGCGCGCGCGACCTCGGCGTGGCACCCGGCATTTTTCAGCCCGGCGCGAATAACGCGATCACCGACGTCCAGGGCGTAAAAGTCGGACACGCAACAATCGTGAAGGGCGATTCGATTCGCACGGGCGTCACCGCTATC
>DASROK010000325.1:0-7466 GCA_035646915.1 Gemmatimonadaceae bacterium | reverse complement strand
CGGAACAATTGTACAGGTCGAATGGTTCTATCGCCGCCAACATTCGCGAAGGGTATTACCGGAGCTCCGGAAAGGACCGCGCGAGAATTTTTGAGTTCGCGCTTGGCTCGGCGGGAGAAAGCGAAGAATGGTACGATGCGGGGGAGCCCGTGCTGGGAAGTGAGTTAACTGCTACTCGGAGAGAAACTCTGCGTGAGATTCAGAGAATGCTGAAAGCGATCATCCCTCGTGAACGGGATCGACTCATTCGTCCGCGCCGCGATCCGGTGTAGTCCGCACTTCTGTAGTTGTCGCCCAATGCGCGCAGGGTTCCCCAATGCGCACTCAGTACGCAGTGCGCAATTCAGTCAGCTCTCTTGACTAAACCGCGCTCGACAACTTTTAGAAGGTCGGTTTGACGCGCGGATTGCAAATGGTCATTCTTTATCTCCCTTACGTCCGGAGAAAGAATGCGCTTCATCCGCAGCCTGCTTCTCGTTACGACGCTGATTCTGATCGCCCAACCCGCAGCCGCACAAGGAAATTCGAGCGCTCCTTCAGCTGATCTTCAGTCAGTAAAGGCAGCACTGTCGAAATACAGTGACCCCCTGATGGCTGTCAGAGACGGTTATTTCTCGACACTGGCGTGCATCGATTTTCCCAAGGGCGCAAAGGAAGGCTCGATAACGTATCCCCCGGGTGCGATGGGAGTTCATTTCCTCAACCCGGCGAACATCGGTCCGACACTCGATCCTGCAAAGCCGCAGGTACTGATCTATGAGCCCGTCGGTGACAAACTTGTTCTCGCGGCCGCCGAATGGTTCATGCCGGAGCAGGCCGCAGGCGGAAAAGCCCCGACGATTTTCGGTCAGACGCTGTACGGCCCGATGGATGGCCACGAGCCGATCATCCCCGCGTCGCTCCGCCACTACGACCTGCACGTGTGGCTGTGGAAACCGAATCCGGCAGGGATGTTCGTGTCGACGAACAAAGCAGTGAAGTGCTCGCCGAAGGCGACGTACACAATCGCGTACGACGAGCACGCGATGTTACACCATCACTAGCTCAGTGCCGCTGCTCCCCGAGCCCTTTCGCGTGAGCGATTGATTTCTCGAACTGCGGGTCGGCGTTGTACGCGGCCGACCCGCCCGGTGGAATGCTCAGGTACTTCCACTTTTCGCCGGCAATCGCGTGAGCGAGATACACGATCTGCCCGACATGATAGCTGATGTGAGCAAGCGCTCGATGCAAAGCCTCCGTCACCAGCATCTCTTGTCCACGAATTGAAACTGACTGAGCGAGATTCTCGTCGCTCAATGTCTCGAGCGTTGCGAGGAGCACATTCCATCCGGAGATCCACTTCTCGTCGAGCTCAGCGCGGGAAACGGAGCGCTGGGCGAATTCTTCCTCGCGCTGGCGCCATGGCTTTTCGCCGTCACTCGTCAGAAAATCCGTAAATCGAGACTGCAGATTTCCTGCGACGTGCCAGCAGATGATTGCCAGCGAGTTTCCGCCAAGCGGCGCTTCTGAGAGTTTTTCCCCGGGTACCTGGTCGAGTGCTGATTCAGCAAGCGCCTTGTAGCGGCGAAATTCTCCTTCGATGGACTTGATGACTGTGTTGTTCGGCATGGTCTGCTTGCAAAGTGATATTTCGACTATACCATACAAGATACATCGGTTGCCGAAAGGCTCATGGATACCAACATCGAATCCAACCCGATCGACGCGCAGCTGTTCGACGCAGCGCGCGATTGCAATGCCGAAACACTCACATTACTGCTGGATCAACATCCAGACAGACTGGATGTGAGAAACAGTCCATATAAATGGACGCTGCTTCACGCGGCGGCGCATGCCGGTTGTCTGCCGGCAGTCGATCTTCTTCTAAACCGCGGACTCGATCCAAATGTCAGAGAAGAAGGTGATAAGACGTACGCGATGCACTGGGCTGCGGCCGCCGGTCACGCCGATGTCGTCAAGCGACTGATCGATGCCGGCGGCGATGTTGTGGGCAGCGGCGACGATCACGAGCTCGAGGTAATCGGCTGGGCCACGTGCTGGGAAGGATGCGATGATCAGCCCCACCGCGACGTGGTCGATCTTCTGCTCGAGCATGGCGCGGAGCATCACATCTTCTCAGCGATAGCCATGAACCACGGCGACGAAGTACGGCACATCGTCGCCCGCGATTCATCCGCCATCAATCGTCGGCTGAGTCGCAATGAAAACAACCAGACTCCGCTTCATTTTGCTGTAAGGTTCAATCGCCCCGAGATGGTCGCTGTTCTCCTCGAGCTTGGTGCAGATCATCTGGCAGTCGATGGAGGAGGCCAGTGCGTTGCTTCATACGCACGCACGAACGACGTCGATCGCGCGGTGATGGAAAGAATTCACGCAGCCACTCTCGCCGAGATCTCGAGCGCTGAACGTGGACACCGCAGCATCCGGGCAGAACCGATGGACCTGGTCGCCTCACTTGCCCTTCGCGACTGGGAAACAGCGACTCGCCTCATTGCTGACAGCCCTGCGATTCTCGGCGGAGGCGCACTCCACCTCATGGCAAAGCGAAGCGATGCAGAGTCATTGAAGTGGCTGCTCGATCACGGCGCAGACCCCAACACGTTATGGATGCACTGGGACGCCGAAGTTACGCCGCTTCATCTTGCATCCTTCAACTGCAGCGGAGAGATCGCCCGCATTCTGCTCGACGCAGGCGCTGACCCAGCGATTCACGACAGCAGACACGCCGGCGATGCGCTCAACTGGGCTGAGCATTTTGGATGCATTGAAAATGTGAGGCTGTTGAAGACTCGGACGTGACGAGCTACGACTTGCGAATTTCAGCAGCCCGGGCTTTAACGAGTTTCTTGACGAGCGTAACTGGGACTGGCTCAGTAAGCGGAAACTGGACAGTCCCTTTTGACATCTTGTATCCCTCGAGGTCGGCCGCAAACCGGCGCCTGAGTGCATCTGTCATTGGATAGATGCTGAGGTGTTTCTTCCACGCTGCGCACCAGACGAGCGTCTTTCCGTCGAGACGGTATCCGGGAATCCCGTAGCTGAAATGCTCTTCCGCACGCGGTGCTGCCTCGACTACGGCATGGAGCAGCTTCCTGAATTCCTTTCGCGTTGCTGGAGGCAGCGCTGCAACGTACGCGCGGATCTTTGCATTCATGCGAGTGTCGTTAGCGAAGAGTACTAAGCCGCGGATAGAACAAGTTCGAAAGCGCTCCCCTCACCGAGCGCGCTCGTGGCCGAGAGATCGCCTCCCATTCCGCGTGCAAGATCCCGGCTGATCGCGAGCCCAAGCCCCGTTCCTTCCGACGATCTCGAGTGGCTTGAATCGACCTGGATGAAAGGCTCGAAGACTTTTTCCAGCATCTCCTCAGGAATGCCGGTGCCAGTATCGACTACGCGCACAAAAACCTTCGAATCCGATTGCTTGCCTGCCTCGATTGCAACAGTGCCTCCGGTCGCAGTGAACTTGATCGCATTCGTGAGAAGATTCAGCACAATCTGCTGGACCTTCTCAACATCAGCGTTTGCAAACAGCTCGCGAGGCACGCGGGAGCTGAACTGAAGACTCTTGCGCGCGATCTGCGGCTCCACCATAGGCAGCACACTCCCCACCACCTCGGCAATGTTGAGCCGCTGAATCAAGTAGTCGATTCTTCCTGCTTCGATGCGTGCAAGGTTGAGGACATCGTTGATCAGCCTCAAAAGATGCTTCTGGCTCCGATCGATTCGGCCGAGTGTTTCGATCTGTTTTTCGGTCATCTCGCCGTGAACGCCCATCTCGAGCAGCTGGATGTAACCGCCAATTGCATTCAGCGGAGTGCGCAGCTCATGACTCATTACTGCGAGAAAGTTGCTCTTGGCGCGATCCGCCGCCTGCGCGGTCTGTCTTGCTTCGAGCAGTGCCTCCTCGAACTTTCTCCGCTCCTGAACCTCCATGAAGACACAGTCTGTGACGGTTGTGCCGTTTCGCTCGTTACGCACCGCGTTGCACAGCATCCCGACATTTTCGCCGTCTTTCGCCCGCAGCAGCAGAAAGATTTCCTGAGCTCTTCCCTGAAGCTTGATCAGCGGAAAGAAATGAGTCTGATAAAAGATCCTGCTTCCCAGAGCGAAGAGGGTCTCGATGTGCTTATCCGCCAGCGAGTCCTCGTCGTAACCCAGCCGGTTACGCAGCGTGCTGTTGACATAGCAGATCCTGCCATCGTCGGTGAACGAGACGAATCCACACGGCGCGCTGTCGAGAAGATCTGCCGTCACTTATCCGAGATAGTCCTTGATGAGCGCCACCGTTTCGTCAGGGTGGCTCATGTGCGGACAGTGACCCGTCGCCTTCATCACCTTGAGCGTGCTGTGCGGAAGCTTTTCCGCGAGGTACCGGCCGACAGTATCAGGCGCCACCATGTCCTCGGAGCACTGAAGGATCAGTGAAGGGACGGACACCCGGGCAAGATCATCACGGTTGTCTGCAAGAAAAGTCGCTTCGGCAAATCGGCGCGCAATTACCGGATCGGTCGAGCAGAAGCTCTCCGTCAGTTCCTCGCCAAGCTCGGGTCGATCCGCGTTCTTCATTATCGCAGGCGCAAGAAAATTCGCCCAGCCAATGAAGTTTCGATCCATCATCTCGAACAGCCCGTCGATGTCCTTGCGCTCGAACCCGCCAACATAATCACCATCATTGATATAGCGGGGAGACGGACCAATCAGAATCAGGTCCGAGAATCGATCAGGCTCTTCGTTCGCCGCCAGAATTCCAACCATGCTGCTGACAGAATGTCCAACGAAGATCACATCATGCAAGTCGAGCTCGCGGACAATGTCCAGCACATCGGCTGCATAGCCTTTCAGGTCGGAATACCGCTTCGCATCGTACGACTCGAGATCGGAATGACCCGATCCAACGTAATCGAACAGAATGATCCTGTAGTCATTCTCAAATGCGGGCGTGACGAATCGCCACATGTTCTGATCGCAGCCGAATCCATGTGCGAACAGCATTGGCTGAGTGCCACTGCCAAAAACCTTTACGTTGTTGCGCCTCACTACGTCCTGATTCATTGATTCCTGCCTCGGGTTCCAATCTTCAGTTTACGCAAAGCTTATCACGATCGCTGCAACGTGAAGGGCAGTAGTATCGAGTGCCGGAATGCCTGCAATTACAGGCCCGCCAAGCATGATGGTGTAAAGTGGACTTGACATGACTCGAGGCATTGTGTAAAGTTGACTTTACATGACCACGGTACGAAACCGGATTAAAGAGCTGCGAGAAACGAAACACTGGACCCAGCAGGAGCTCGCTGACCAGGTCGGAGTTTCACGGCAGAGCATCAACTCCATCGAGCGCAACCGCTATGTGCCGAGCCTCGAGCTTGCCCTCCTGTTCGCACGCGTGTTCGGAATTTCGACCGATGAGATCTTCAAACTGGACAAAACGAAATGACAATCATCGACGAACGATTTTTGAGGCATCGACTTCGCGCCACCAGCCTGGGCGGAATCGCAGCAGGAACGGTTGCAACACTGCTGTGGTTTTACCGGTTCACTGTCGATCATCACTTCAGCTGGGACCTGCTTGCAATTCCACTCACCATGATCGCCGTCAAATGGACGCTGATGATCTGGTACCGCACGCACGACTGAGACCAGGAGACACTGTGCACATTCGCAACAACTTTGCGTCGAAAAAACAGTTTCTGATTACGCAGCTTTCACTGCTCACTGCTTTTCTGCTCGTGATTCCTTCACGCCTTTATCCTCAGTTCCACCCGGACCTGATCGACGGCCTGCGCGGATTCCTGCTCGCTATTGGTATTGGGACTCTTGCGACGGCGGCCTGGAAGAATCGTCACCGGGGTTGAAGAATTTCTGCCAGTAGCCGACGTTGATCCACTGGCCGAACTTCACGCCGATTCTCTCGAATTCGGCAACCTTGCGCATTCCGAATTTTTCGTGAAGCGCGACACTCGCATCATTCGGCAGTGCAACTCCGCCGACAGCGCTTTTGACACCTCCCTTTTCGAGCAGCTTGAACAGCTCACCATATAACTGCGAGCCGATGCCGCGCCCCTTGCAGTCCTTATCGAGATATACCGTGATCTCGACAGAGAACCGGTAGCCGATTCTTTCCTTCCATTGAGTGGCGTAGGCGTAGCCGAGTATCTCTCCGTTTTCTTCAGCAACGAGCCATGGAAGTCCTGCCGACTGAACAAGCTCGATTCGTCGCGCGATCTCTGACTCAGTTACCGGATCTTCCTCGAAAGTGACGATCGTGTCGGTGACGTAGTAGTTGTAGATGTCTGCGATCGCTTCAGCATCGGCTTCGGCGGCTGCTCTAATCATTCAAATCGAGGTTTCCAGCCAGAATCAAAAACAAGAGAGCGATGCATTTCATCTGGGCTACTGCCGGTCCATGACGGGAAGATACGCGCGCCATGGACCCACAGCATCCCGATACTGCTTCGCCATCACCCGCGCAGCTTGCGCGATGTGACCCAGATCATGGGCAACCCATGTAGCGAGGAGCTGCCGCAGCGTCACCCTTCCTAGCTCCGGATGCTCTCCCTCGAGCGCAAGCTGCTCATCAGTCAGCTGCCACGCATTGAGAATTCCAAGATTCCGTGCTCGCAGCTGCTCGAACTCATCTAGCAGAGCGGCAAGTGACTTTCCTTTGCTCTCCTCGAATTGCGCGAATCGGTCGAAAGGCGTGAACCGAAGATTTTCTCCCTGCGCCAGTATTATCAGCGCGCGAGGGATCCAGTCGGTTTTCTCACCGTGAATGAGATGACCGATGATTACGTAAGGGCTCCACGTTTCCGGGCCTTCAGTCCCGTCGATCCACTGCGATTCCAGTCCGCCGAGCAACGCGCGCAGCGCAACCGGAGTGCGATCGAGAATCGCGATGCCGTCGGCGAGATTGAATTCCATCACTCTGCGAGATCCAGCTCGTAGAACCTGGTCGTGCCGAATTCGATGTTGCGATACGGCTCGATCGGCTGAAAGCCAAGGCCCTCATAGAGCTTTTGCGCCGGAAGCATCGAAGCGAGTGTGCCGAGCCTCAGCTTCGTGTAGCCACGAGCTCGCGCTTCGCCGATGACGTGGTGGGAGAGCGCACGGCCAATTCCCTTCCCGCGATGCTCCGGTCGCACGTACATGCGCTTGACCTCTCCCGTATCACTCGAAAGTGACTGAAGCGCAACGCAACCCACCGCATCATCGCCATCCCATGCCACCCACAGTCCTCCTGCCGGCGACACGTATGGATCGGGAAGCTTGCCGACGATCGCCGAGATCTGCGACGGATCGTGCGCTTCCGAATGCGCCTCGAAATGATCGCGAATCAACTCCTTCGCCGCCGACAGCGAACGCTCATCCGTGACCGGCTCGATCATCAAGCGGTGCCTCCACGCGAAGCGATCAATTGCATCGCCGGCTCGCTGACAACCAGTCTGTACTGAAATGCTTTTCCCCACGCA
>DASROK010000324.1:0-2259 GCA_035646915.1 Gemmatimonadaceae bacterium | reverse complement strand
CACGTGCCTCGCGCACAAACCGCTCGAGCGCATCTGCATTGAAGCGCGCCCGCTGGGGGAGAACCTTCAGGACCAGCTCGCGCTCGAGAAGCGGATCGCGGGCGCGGTACACCTCGCCCATTCCGCCCGCGCTGATGCGGGCCACTACTTCGTAGCGATCCAAGCTGCTGCCGGGCTCGAGCGAATCAGGTTGCGCCATGATGCGCTACAAACTTAAGCGCCGTGTCGGTCCGCTGGGAACAGGAATACTGAATGCTGAATGCTGACGGACGGCCAACTCACCTGGCCCGGCGCGAAAGGATTAGCACGAATGAAGTAATGCTCATATCTTGGCTGCCCGGAGTCGGGAACCTGGTACCGCCTATCTGGTTGTTACTAAATCGCAATAAGCTTGAGTAACACGTTACTCCAATCCTGGCGGCGTCTGCCCGAGAACACTCGAGGGTACTTCGTCGCCGCAGCAACAACGGTTGTCGCAGCTGCATTCGGCATCCTGCTTCGTCCCTATCTGGACCGAAGCGTCTTCATTCTTTTTGCTGCGCCCATTGCACTGACTGCGTGGTACGGAGGACGCGGCCCCGCTCTCGCAGCGACATTTTTCGGTCTCACAGCGGCCGATCTGATTTTTCTCAGGCAGCGCTCGTTCTACCTGCCCTCAGAACCAAGCGACGTTGTTGCGATTGGAGTGTATCTCGTAGTCGCGCTGACAATCGTGCATTTGAGCACGCTGTTACGCCTGTCACGAGCCGAAGCGCAGGACCATGCGAAAGCGCTTCAGGATCAGGCAATGGAGCTCGAGCTCCAGACAACCGAGCTCGAGCAGCAGACTCATGAAGCGCAGATACTGAGTGAAGAGCTCGAGGAAGCCCATGAAGAGCTCAAGCTGAGAACGAATGCGCAGCTGTCCGAGGCGCAGGCGCTCGCGAGGCTTGGAAGCTGGGAGTGGGACATCGTGAACGATTCTATCACGTGGTCCGACGAGATGTACCGCCTCTATGCGCTCGATCCTTCCTCGGAGCCCATCGATTATCAGCGTTATCAGTCGTTACTGCATCCTGACGACCGCGATGTCTCAGGAGAGGCGGTCAAGCATTCACTCGACACGGGCCAGCCTTTTTCATTCGACCATCGGATCATTCGCGCTGATGGTGTTGAAAGAATTTTCCATGCGCGCGGAAGAGTAGTTCGCGGTGACGATGGAAAGCCGCTGAGGATGTACGGCACAGGTCAGGATGTGACTGAGACGCGTCGAGCCGCCGCCGCGCTTCAGCGTGCGGCAGAATACGCGGCGCGCCAGGCTACAGCGGAAGCAGCTGCGCAGCACCTGAACAGGGTATTTGCACAGGCGCCCGTCGTGATCGCCGTACTTGCCGGCGCCGAGCACCGTTTCGAGCTGGTCAATGAAAAGGGCTACGAGACAATCGGCCGGTCACTCCTTGGGCGAACAGTCGCCGAGGCTCTGCCGGAGTTGGCTGCGCAGGGATTTGTGAAGCTGCTCAACACGGTGTTTGAAAAGAACGAGCCGTTCGTCGGGAATGAGATCTTTGCACGTCTCACAGAAGGCGAAGGCGGCTACTTCAATTTTGTATTCCAGCCGCTGAGCAGTGATACAGGCGTGTATGCAGTGCTCGTTGTCGCGACTGATGTCTCAGACCTGGTGCGCGCGAGACTGGCGGCCGAAGAGGCGCAGCGGGAAGCGCAGGCTGCCAGCCGCGCCAAAAGTGATTTTCTTGCGCGTATGAGTCACGAGCTGCGCACTCCGCTCGCAGCAATCATCGGTTACGGGGAGCTTTTGTCGGATGGAATTACCGGACCCATCAACGATGAGCAGAAACGGCAGCTCCGCCGGATCAGAGCCAGCGCAAATCATCTTCTGTCGATCATAGATGAGATTCTCACACTTGCGCGAATGGAAGCGGGCAAGGAGAAAGTCGAGCTCCGCGAGGTCGACATAAGCGAGCTGATGGATTCCGTCGCATCGATGGCGGAGCCGCTCGCGTCAGCCAAAGGACTCTCGTTCAGGATGGAAATCGAGCCGGCTGATCTGTCGATGAAAACAGATCCAGTGAAGCTGAGGCAGGTTCTCCTGAATCTTCTGTCGAACGCGGTGAAGTACACCGATGCGGGTGAGATCAGCGTGCGAAGCGAAGCTGAGGATGGGGTCGTGAATTTTCTCGTCACCGATACTGGCGTCGGCGTGAGCGAAGAGCATCTCGAGAAAATCTTCGAGCCTTTCTGGCAGGTTGAGCACACTACCAC
>DASROK010000323.1:0-3014 GCA_035646915.1 Gemmatimonadaceae bacterium | reverse complement strand
ATCTTTTTGCGGCAGCGCGAAGATTGCTTTCGTACTGCTCTACCCCCCGATGGTATATCCTGTCGTTCAGCTCTATTCGCTGATCCGCGACCACGCTTTCCATTCGCGTCGCGTCAGCGCTTATGTCATTCGCTGATCTTCCGCCACGAACAGCTCGCACCATTGCGTTGACGCCATTGCGAAGAAGCACAAATGTCTTGAGGCGCTGGGCTTTCAGATACGCTCGAACGAATGATGGAAACGACCCGAGCGTTTCAGTTGAGCCTGCGCCGAGTGCGCCGTAGTACTCGTTGTGGCCGCCGTAAATCAGCACCGCATCGGGATGCTGATCGATGACGTCACCTGCCAGGTCCACAATCGCATAGCTGTTCGTCGCAGCCATTCCCATGTTGATGACTTCGACTGTGTCGGCGGGGAGGATGTCAGTCAGCGCGTCTCTCAGTACTCTCGCAAATGTTCCGTTGTGAGGATAGGGAAAGCCGGCCGCTGATGATTCTCCAAGCACAAAGATCCGCATCGAATGCACAGGCTTTTTCGCGAGGAAAACATCGCGCGGCGGTGTTGGTGGATTCTTTTCTTCGGGGAAATAGCGCTTCGCAACTGCGTCGTTGGGAACGAGGTAGGCGCTTCCAAGCACTGGAGCCGTGACGAATGCCGAGGTGTCACCTCCATATCCTGCGATTCTCAGTGCAATCTCGAGCACGAGAAAAAGGATCAATGGAAATGCGAGAGTGACCGCAAGGAATGCCGCCGATTTGCGCGGCGACAGTTTTTCTTCGCGTGCCATCTAGAAGATTGTGTAGATGAACGGCGCCAGAGCAGAGCCCTGCGCAAACACGAGCAGCCCGCCGACGAGCACGAGCACAACGAGAATCGGAAGAAGCCAGAGTTTCTTCCGCTCACGCATGAATGCCCAGAGCTCGCTGATCAATCCGCCCATTTTGCTGCTCCTAAAACTGTCTTTCCATCTGGCGCCGCGCTTTTTCCTGATCCCGCTGCGAGCGCCGGATGAAGTAGCTGCCATTGTTCGCGCGATGCACAAGCGGATTCGCGCCTGCAATCCGCCTCACCGCACCTGCTGGAGTGAGAACTACAAAGTAAACGATGGCCATGAAGATGGGCGTCGTCACCCGCGAAATCGCGTGCGCGAATTTCATCCACATTTGTTCGACTGGCTCGAGCTTTCCCGGAGTGAACAACCCGCCAAGGACCATGATGAGCGCAATTGTTCCCGCGAGGACCGAGACCGTCTCACGGCCGCGCCAGAAGCCGACGGCCGCAATGACACCGAATGCAACAGCAAGCGTCAGCGCAAACTTTCTTCCGTGCGATGCGGTAAACGGGGATTCTGTCATGTCAGTCGAGAGGAATCAGCGCCTGCCACGCCGCATCATCGAACGCAGGCTGTTCGCGCTTGTCCAGCAGAAACGATCCGATGACGAGATAATCGAGATGAGTTCTCATGAAACAGCGATAGGCATCTTCCGGAGTGCAGACGATAGGCTCTCCGCGAACATTGAATGAGGTGTTCACAACCAGCGGACACCCGGTGAGCTTCTCGAACTCGGTGATCAGGTCATTCCACAGAGATGTCCGGTCGCGATCCACAGTCTGAACTCTTGCCGAATAATCGAGATGCGTCACGGCTGGAATGTCGGAACGGGGTACGTTGAGCAAATCAATGCCCCACTTCTCAGTCCCCTCAGGCAACGGAACACGATGGCTTTCCCTGACCGGCGCGACAACGAGCATGTATGGTGATTCGTCGCTCAGCTCGAAGTATTCCGCGGCGCGGGTCTCCAGCACGCTTGGCGCAAAAGGACGGAATCCCTCACGAAATTTGATCTTCAGGTTGATCAGCGCCTGCATGTCGCGGTTCCGCGGATCGGCGACGATGCTCCGCGCGCCGAGTGCTCTCGGACCGAATTCCATCCGGCCCTGAAACCATCCGACAACTTTTTCCTGGGCGATGAGAGTTGCAGTTGCAGAAGCGATCTCGTCCGCCCGCATCCTGTCGAACCGGGCACCAGCAGCAGCTAGAGCTCGCTCGATTTCGGCATCACTGTATTCAGGACCAAGAAGCGATCCGCGCATTGCGTCCCGCGGATTGACAGATCGTGATTCACTGAAGTAGCGATGCCACGCCAGCAGCGCAGCTCCAAGTGATCCGCCTGCATCCCCGGCAGCGGGCTGCACCCACACGCGCTTGAACGGTCCTTCGCGAATCACTCTTCCATTCGCCACTGCGTTGAGCGCAACCCCTCCTGCCAGACAAAGCGAATCGAGTCCGGTTTCGGCGTGAGCGGCGCGCGACATTCGCAGCACTATTTCCTCGCACACATCCTGAATGCTGCGCGCGAGATCCATCTCCCGCTGTGTCAGCTGCGACTCCGGCGCTCGCGGAGGACCACCGAACAACGACGAAAACTTGTCGTTCGTCATTGTGAGTCCGCTCAGATAATTGAAGCAGCTCTGATCGAGCCGGAACGATCCGTCCTCGCGAAGGTCGATCAGGTTCTCGTAAATCGCATCGACGTACTTTGGTTTTCCGTATGGAGCCAGGCCCATCATCTTGTACTCGCCGGAATTCACCTTGAAGCCAGCGTGATAGGTGAACGCCGAATAGAGCAGCCCAAGTGAATCGGGCCAGTGAAGCTCGGAGATCAGCTCGATTGCATTGCCTTTGCCTCTTCCGATCGATGCAGTCGCCCATTCGCCAACGCCATCGATGGTGAGGATCGCTGCTTCATCGAAGGGAGACGGAAAGAACGCGCTCGCTGCGTGAGACTCGTGGTGTTCCGCGTACAAAACCTTTCCCGTGAATCCGCCAAGAGAATCGCGTATCGACCGGTCGGTGTAGAGCTTTTCCTTGAGCCACAGCGGACCGGCTTTGAGAAATGACTTGAACCCGCGCGGAGCGACTCCGAGATATGTCTCGAGGATTCGCTCGAACTTGAGCAGCGGCTTGTCATAGAAGACAACGGCTTCGACATCGTCGAGGGTGGCATTCGCCT
>DASROK010000322.1:0-7505 GCA_035646915.1 Gemmatimonadaceae bacterium | reverse complement strand
CCGTGAGCTCGGAGATTGGCGGGATTGTTTGGATCTCCAGACCCCGCGAGAAAGAGCGGATCCTCTCCCGGTCCGAAGATGAACAGCTCGTTGATTTTCCCGCGAAGTCCCTGTGCGTTTGCTGTTGTCGCGAGTGCGAAGAAGGCAACCAGAGCAGCTCTAAGAATTCTCGGATGCATGCAACAAATGATGCAATCCGGCCGCGCCGTCTGCCAGATCATCGGCCGCAGCTAGGTATCGAGCTCGGCGCTGAGTCTGGGCTCCGGCGGAGCCTTCTGGCCGAGCAGACGCGCCACGATCTTGTCGCCGTGGTATCTCCCGTTCTCGATGAACACCTTGTTCGCATCGAATCCCGCGACAATGACACCCGCGATGAAAATCCCCGGAACGGCCGTCTCGAGAGTGAAGGGATCGTGCTCGGGAATCCCTGTTTGCGAATCGATCGGAACTCCCGCCTGCACGAGGAGATCAACTTTCGGCGCAAACCCGGTCATCACATAGACAAATGTCGATGGAAGTCTTTCCTCCTTCCCTTCGCTGCCTATGATGATCGCATCCCGCTCGATGCGCACAACGCGACTGTCCCACCGCGCTCCAATGCTGCCTTCTTTCATTCGATTGGTGAGATCCGGGAGGACCCATGGCTTGATCTTCTTGTCGAAAGTGGGTCCGAAATGAACGAGCGTTACGCGAGCGCCTGAGCGCCACAGATCGAGCGCGGCCTCCGCCGCTGAATTCCCGCCGCCGACAACGACTACATCCTGATCGAAGGCCTCGTGCCCTTCCCTGTACACGTGCGATACATGCGGAAGATCTTCACCCGGCACGCGAAGATAATTCGGCGAGCCGAAGTATCCGGTCGCTACGACGACAGCTTTCGCTTTTGTCTTCACTTCCTTGCCGCTCCGGGGAATCGAGCTCACCACGAAACCATCGGAGTTTTTTTCTATCGCCGACACTCGCTCATACTGCCGCAAATTGACCGCGAAGTGCTTCACAACCGCCCTGTAATAGGCCAGGGCATCTCGCCGCGTCGGCTTATCAGCCGCGACCACGAACGGTACGTCGCCGAGCGAAAGTTTTTCAGCCGTGGAGAAGAAGCGAACGTAGGTCGGATAATGTGCGATCGTGCTGACGACTGATTCCGCTTCGATCACCAATGCGCTCAATCCCGCACGCTGTGCTGAAATTGCCGTTGCAAGTCCGCACGGCCCCCCGCCGATGACTACAAGGTCGAGCGGAGTATCCTCCATCACACTCCCGCTATCCGCCGCTTGTACTCTGCAAGTGCGGAATCGAGTCTTGCGTGCGCTGTCGTATCACCCGGCACGTTGTGCGATGGATGTATGTAAAGCTTCACTCCTCTCGAAGCGAGAATCTCGGCGACCGACGTGATCGTCATCCAGACGACCGCCACAAATGCCATCGTCGATACCGGCCCGACGTTGTCAGTGTGATTCATGAGAGGCACAGAGGAGTCTCCCGCAGGGACGCGCGTATCGATTACGACATCGGCGATCTCAAACAATGTCTTGCCGGACGGATGGCGAGGCTTGCCCACCTGGCTTGCTGAACCGGTGGCAACGATCTTCATCCCGATTTCCTTCGCACGCAGCGCGACATCGATGTTGACGTTGTTGATGCCGGTGTGAGAGAAGATCCACAGCGTGTCGCGCGGATCGAACGAGTACGCTTTCATGATCGCGTTCCCGTAGCCTTCAGCACGCTCGAGAAAGAGGAACTGATGAATCCCCATCTCGCCGGTTATACGCGTGAAGAAAGTCAGCGGAAGCTCCACCATTGGATGAAATCCAACGAATCCTCCGATGCGCGGATACATCTCCTCCACCGGAATGGTCGCGTGCCCGCAGCCGAAGGTGTGCACCCATCTCTCCGCTTCGATCGAGGCTGCCATGATCTTTGCGGCATTCTGAATTGCTTCAGTCTGTGTTGCTTCTATGTCGTCCAGCACTCCGCGAGTTGCGGAGAGCCACTGGCTGCTCAATGATGTCATACTGTGGAGTTGAGGCGAAGTGATCGCGAAAGAATTGAAAGAAGCGTCGCAAGAATGACGAGTGCGACAGGGACAATCACGAATGATGCTCGCATTCCGTAACTGCCGCCGACAACTCCTGCGAGCCACGGCAGAAGCATGCCGCCGCACAAAGCCATCGCGATCACAAGACTGAACGCTGTTCCGGAAAGCTCAGCGTAACGATCGCCGACGAATCCGAGAATCGTCGGGAAAGCGGCAGCGAATCCAACGCCCAGGAAGAATACTCCGAAACATGCAATGATGAGGTTGCCCGTTGTGAGCAATATCACCGAAGCGAGAACTCCAATAGTGATGCAGACGTAGAGAACACGTATCGACTGCACCTTCCGGAGAAACGTTCCGAGCGCAAGTCGCGCCAGCATCATGCCAAGCCAGTAAAGCGACAGCACGATGAGCGCGGTGCGCGGGGTGACAGCAAGCACCTCATTCACAAACGTGGAAGTCCATCCTCCCACCATGATTTCCATTCCACTTTCAAGGAAGAGCATGAACCCCATCAAAAGAAGCAGCGGATCCTGAGTGAGCTTTCCGGCTGCAGCGATTGGAAATCCCTGCGGGTGCTTCGGCGCAGGAAACGGATTCGATGCAATGAACAGAAAAGGAACGAGCACTAATACTCCAACCGCGGCGACCAGTGTAGAGCTGTCGTATCTCGCGCCGAGTGTTGCGAGAATAAACGGCACTCCCACCGCACCGATTCCGAAGAACACGCCGAGCAGATTGAGGCCGGCCCCTTTTCCTTCGGTCGAGATATCTGCGACGAGAGCGTTGGTGCCACCGTTCACAATGCCTCCACCAAAGCCAATCAACGCGATTGCAATCCGCAGAATCGGCATCGAAGGAGCCAGCGCAATTCCCTCGAGACCGGCGATGATCAATACGATCGCAAAGAGCAGCATCCCCTTGTAGCCGTATCGATCCACCATCGGACCGAACACCAGCGAACCCGCGAGTATGCCGAATGTCATGAGCAGGAAGAGCGATCCCGCCTGCGCCTTGTCGATTCCAAAACGCTCGATGACAGTCGGTAAAACAGCGCCGAGTATCGTTAGAACAATTCCAAAAGTGAGCATGCCAACGCATGCGCACGCGAACAGCGCGCGACGTGAGCTCAAATGGATTCTCCTTCGACCGGCATCGCCAGTCGCCCCGCTCCGAACAAACCGGCATCGGATCCAAGCGTCGTCGCAACAAACTGCACCTGGTTGATCGCAATCGGCTGCGCCCACTTTCGCGCGTGATGCTCGATACGATCCAGGAACTTCGCAGCGGGCCCGAATATTCCACCACCGAAAACGATCATCGCCGGATTGAACAGACTCACGAGATTGGCTGCAGCCATTCCCCACAGCTCGATCGCATTGTCAAAGACTCTTGTTGCAATGACATCTCCATCATCGTAAGCCGCAAATATGTCGGACGCGGTCAGATGGTCACTGCGGAGAAGCGGCCCATCATACGCGGTGTCTTCCGTCATGAAGTCGCGAGCCACCCGCACCAGCCCCGGTCCTGATGCCTGATCCTCGAAGCATCCATGCTGCACGAACCGCGGAGCGAACGGCCGGTCGAGTGCAAGCCATCCGATTGCGCCGGCAACATCCCCATGTCCGCGCAGAATTCTTCCACCACTTAGTATGCCTGCTCCTATTCCAGTTCCGACAGCGAGGAAGATCGCATCGGTAGCTCCCATCGCTGCGCCCTTCCACGTTTCTCCGAGAATGTACGCCGCGCGGTCGCTGTCGATTGCGATTCGGTGTGATCGCGGAAATGCCGAGCGCAGCTCGGCAAGAAGAGGATAGTCATCCCAGCCGGGAATGTTCGGGGCCCACACCGTTCCCGTTCCTGACCTGTAGAGCCCGGGAATGCACACGCCAGTGGACTCGCAGTCGAACTCCTGATTCAGTTTCCTTGCGACTTCGACGATGAGAGCTCCGACTTCACCGCCCTCGCGGCCCGCAAGCTGAGCAGATTCGCGATGCACTATCTCGCCGTCAGGTGAGAAGGCAGCAGCAGCAAGCTTTGTCCCGCCCAGGTCGATGCCCGCGTATGCCATAAGCCGGCGAAACTGGACGCACCTGCCGGTTATCGCAAGATTCACTGCATGACAATCGCCGAAACGCTGCTGCCTGAATTCGATCAGGAGATGAAAGTCACGCGAAGAATTCTCGAGCGTGTGCCCACCGATAAGGGAACCTGGAAGCCCCACGAGAAATCATTCTCGGTTGGGCACCTCTCACAGCTTCTTTCGTGGATGCCCGGATGGATCACGAATACGCTGACAAGTGACTCGCTCAACCTCGCCGGCGGAGCGGGATACAGCTACGAAAAAACCGAGAAGCTGCTGGAAGATTTCGACAAGAATGTGAAAGAGGCGCGAGCTGCTATTGCCGCATCACCGGACGTGGATTTCGCCAAGCCATGGTCATTGATGATGGGCGACAAGGTCCTGATGACTCTGCCGCGCGCCGCAACTGTGCGAAGTCACATCAGTCATCTCGTACACCATCGCGGACAGATGAGCGTTTATCTCAGACTTCTCGATATCCCGGTGCCTTCACTTTATGGACCTACGGCAGACGAGCCGTGGGGTGCGTGACAGTCAGGGAATCTTCGACTCGGGTACGATCATCACTGCACCAAGCCCAAGGTTGATTCCAAGCGTTGCGACCACGGGCCGTTTTCCATTTAGCCTCCGAAAATCGCTGCCGAAGCTGGCAACAAGATGCAGCTTCGCGGGAAGCGGATAGTCGAACAGCGCAGCCCACCGGGATGTGCTGCGGTCCCGGTCGATCAGCGATCTGTGAGCCCATTCACCTGAAAGGCTCGCTTTGCCGATGTCGAAACCCGCGCGAACACCGAGGTCGAGCAGATCGTCATCGTCATATTCGGCGACACGCGTGAGATATCGCGCTACTCCGATCAGCTCGAGCTTCATCTCCGATAAGCGGTACATCGGCGTCAGCCACACTCCGATTCCATCGACGCGCTCGCGATCCCATTCTCCTTCGGAGAAAACTGCTCGCGTTCCAGCTGCGGCCTCCAGAATAAATCCATCAGGCTCGAGGTCCAGCTCACTGTAATTCTCTGCAAGCTGCGAGAGTTTTTCTTCGAGCCCGTCCATCTGATTCTCCAGCCTTTCCACTTCATCTGTCGCCGTTTGCGCGGCTTGAACCGCTGCCCTCGCACTATCGCGGCGTGCGAGCGTACGAAGTGTGCTGTCTCGAAGCTCGCGCTCCGGACCAACGAGCACCTTGGTTACCAGAGTGGATAAGAGAGTCTCCTGGCGATCGAGCCGCTTCTTTTCCGAAGCAAGCCTGCCGGCAATCGGCTTAACCGACTCCCATCTGCGGTATCGCGTGATGTAATCCAGCTGCGACTTCTGCATCGAGTCAGAGATCGCAAGCAACGACATGCTCGGCTTGCCGTTCATTAACAAAGTGCGCACCGCAATCGAGACGCGTGTGTCTGGCGCAACTGAATCGCTTCGCGCCGACTGACGCGCAGTGGCTGCCGAGAATGCAGTGAAATAGCGGAGCCGGTCGCCAAGCGTCGCGTGATGGTATCGATCGAGCGTCAGCGCGGAATGACTGGAGAGCCAGTAAGGCGCAGTCTCGATCGCGTAGCCGTTCGGAACAATTCCCGAGGATCCGGTGGCGGATACGAGGCTCGCAATCAGGGCACGCGGTGTATTTGGCCGGGCGACGGATGCGTGCGCAATTCCAAGCAGCGCCAGAGCTGGCGGTCCTGAAAGCCGAAAATCCTCGAGGCGAAGAACGGTACTGGGTATTTCCCGCTCGTCGTCCTGCGCTCGCAACAGGCAGGGCGACAGCAGCAGTGCGAAGACGAGCAGTGACCTCTTCAAGAAGACGTGAGGTGAAACACAGCCTTGAACATCTGCGAGCCGAATTTCTTTGCTGGCTTGCCGCTCGCTGTGCCGGTGATTCGGTGAGCGCCGCCGGTCAGGATCCACGTCACGGTCATATCGTCGGTGTTGTCGCGGATGTCCGTGACGAGCGTGTAAACCGCGAGGGTTTTCCCTCCAAGTTTGCCGCCATCTCCTATCGGCAGATCCTCGATGATTCCGGTAGCGAGGATGTCGTCATTCAGGAATGCCATCGATGAGCCGAACTGCCGCTCCCCCACCACAACGCTCAGCCGTACAGGGCCGTCAGCAACAGCGTATTCCTCCTCGTGGAGCACCGCCTTTCGCGCCACTTTGGACCTCCCGGTTCGAGGGCGCGAATGTAGGAACCCGGACGGCCACCGGCAACAGTCCGAAATGCTGGCGAAGGGACCCCTAAGCCAATACCTTGCAACGATAGAGGGCCGACCCCGGCCCTCTTTTCCGCTGCCGCGCAGGTTTTCAGCCGCGGTGACCACGCCGGATTCAGCCTCAATTACATGAGATCACTCTGGGACCGGGTCAGAAAGGCGCATGTCGTGTTCGTGACGACAGGCTACCTCCGACTCATGGAACCCATTGCTGCGGTGCTCATCAAGCTGGGCATCTCAGCCAATGCTCTTACTACCATAGGAACGCTCGCCACTGTTGCCGGAGGCGTTGCCTTTGCCTATGGCCATATGCGGCTGGCTGGCTGGATCATCGGCCTCACTGCGATTGCCGACGCGCTCGATGGCGTAGTTGCCCGTAAAACAGGGAAAGTGACGGTATTCGGCGCGTTCTACGATTCAACACTCGACCGAATCGCTGACGGCGCGCTCCTCGGAGGCATCGCCTACTTCTACGCCACTCACCCCGTCTATCATAGCCAGCCAATGCTGGCGGTGAGCCTTTTGGGGATCATCGGCACGTACATGATCAGCTATGCGAGAGCTCGCGCTGAAGCACTGGGCATCAATGCAAAAGTTGGAGTGATGCAGCGCGCCGAGAGAGTGATTCTGCTGTGTGTTCCGCAGGCATTCTTCGGTCTGGCCTTCAATGGATGGCTGCTCAACTCGGTTGTGATTCTCCTCACGGTTACAGCGTGGCACACGGCGATACTTCGTATCAATTACGTTCGCGTCACTACGCTGGTCGGAGAAGCGCCTCCCCTTCGAGTTATCTCGGACAGCGCATCGACGGCAGGCACCCGAACTTCACTCCGCGCGAAATCGTGACCGCCAGCTCGAAAATCCGGGGCCGGATTCATCCCGGCCCCCCGAAGCACGACCCGCGCGACGTCATCAGCACTCAGTCGTGGGGATTCGAAGACACCACGTTCGCCGTCGATTCTTCCGGAGCGATCACGGTTACCGGTGATCGTTATCCCGGACTGAGCGGGGAACGCCTGCCGGATCTTCTGCCCTGGTTCAGGAAAGTCATCGGAATCGATTTTCCACTCGAGCCTGGCGAGGCACACTTCGATCTTCCTTCCGTACCTGACCCTCGTCCGGCAGATGCATTTCTCGCCGAGATCCGGAAATCACTCGATCAGGGTCAGATAACCAC
>DASROK010000321.1:0-4785 GCA_035646915.1 Gemmatimonadaceae bacterium | reverse complement strand
ATGCGTGCACAGCGCGAGATCGCTTTCCACCTCCGTGAGGTTGGAAAACTGACCGAGGCGGATACTCTGCTGCGCGGTGTGATGCGATCGCTCGAGATGACGCACACCGAGAACTCTCCGTTCGGTCTCGAGACCGCTGGCACTCTCGGCTACACGCTGTTTCTGGAAGCTCGCTACGATGAAGCGATCGCCATCCTGCGAACCACTCTCGAGCGTCAACGCACGGTTCTCGGTGAGCGTTACGGTCCCACGGTCAACACAATGCGCTGGCTTGGCTCGGCGCTTCGCGACAAAGGCGAGCTCGACGAGGCGGAGCAACTTTATCGTGATGCGGTACGCATTGCGCAACAGCTCTATGGTGATGATCACCAGCAGACGATCTGGGGCGAACACGTTCTCTCGATGCTTCTCGAGCGAAGAGGACAACTGGATGAAGCTGAAGCGCTGACACGACACGGGCTCGCTTCTGCTGTCAGGATCTGGAATCCTGACCACCCGCACGTTGTTCTCGAACGTGCGCGACTTGGGGGAATTCTGCTCGACCGCGGAAATCATGCAGAGGCCGAGAAACTCCTGCGAGGCGAGTTTGTTCACATGCGGCACATTTACTCCCCTGATTTCCCCGATCTGGGTGATGTCCTGAACAGGCTCGCATACATCGCGGTTGAGCGCGGAGCTGGTGATGCTGACAAACTCTATCGTGAGGCTTCAACCTTCGATCGAAACAGGGCCGCGTCATCGCCAGTCTTCGTCACCGATGGATTGCATTTCCTCGCGTGGACGCAACATCGAAAGGGCGATCTGCAAAGTGCCGAGCGAAACTATCGTCGTGCGCTCACGATTTATCGGCAACAGCTCCCCGCAGGTCACGCCTACCGTGCGGCCGCGGCAACGGGACTTGGTGCAGTGCTGATCGATGAGGGTCACCCTCGCGAGGCAGAGCCATACCTTCGCGAAGCAATCATAGAGTCGGAGCGAAGTCCATCGCCTGACTCTGTGAGGATCGCGGAAGCCCGCGCCCTGTTGACTCGGGTCGCGGGCAGCCGCTGAAGATCTTTACCGCAGCGAAGCCGTAACCTGCGTGCTGGCAGCTACGTCCCCAACACGAAGCGAAACTGTAACCGGATTCACGAATCCGCTCACTGGACTTGCTGTTGCTTTTACCGTCCATTGTCCTCCGCCTTTCGCTTGCTTCAGCTCGAGACTGAGCTCCACTCCCGGTGCGCTGGGCAGCGTTCCGTCGAAGGTGTAGGCGCCTGTTTTGTTTCTCGTGAGACCGCCCGTCTTGACGAAGCTGTAGTTGCCGACGTCGAGTGTCACATCGCTGGTGCCGGGGTTGAAGACTGCTGATCCACCAGGCGTCAAACTACCCGTGAGGGTGAGCTGGCTGCGGCGCACTGAGAGCTTTGCGTTCACGGCGGCGACAGACACAGGCGGTTCGCCCGGTTGCACAGGCTCACCGTTTACAGTCACATCGCCTGAATCACCAGTTACGTCACTGACCGTAACGTCAGTCAAAGCTCCGCTGCTGTTCGTGGTTTCAGTAACGGTTGCGCTCGCACCCTCATCGATGGAAACGACGATCGGCGAGCCGTTGAAAATGACTTCTACTTCGGCCGGTCCCCCTGATCCAACAGATACGGTTGTGCTCGTAGCCGGGTCGGTGATGAGGTAAGTGCCGGGAACCGCCAGCTTCTCGAGACCCACTTTCCCTGTGAGCTTGATCACTGCGCGAGCGTTAGGTGCGACACTGCCAGTCGCGGAGGTCGTGACCAGGATTCCGCCCGGGGTCGCGTCATCTATGGTGATTGCCGTGTTCGCCGGAAGCGATTCGATCGAGCCGGCCGTTGCGCCGCCAAGCGGTATGTCCGAGAAAGCCAGGCTTGGCGCTGACGGGGAAGTATCAATGACGTCGGCAATCCCATCGTTGTCGCTGTCTCTCGGACCCGACCAATTTGGCCAGTAGCTATACACCCCCTCGGGAGTGTTACCGACGTTGACTTGATTCGTACCGTCGGCATTCATCACGTACAGTTCGCTTGGGAACTCGGGCGAGATGAATCGTTCAAATGCAATCCGCGTCCCGTTAGGTGACCAGGCGGGTGCCGAACCGCCGGCGAGCCACGCTGACCCACTTCCGTCAGGATTCATGACGTATATGTCGCTGTTTCGCGTGAATGCGATTCTCGACCCGTCCGGGGACCAGGCTGGATCTGAGTCCTGCAATGGGACACTGTTGGTGATTTTGATCAGTCCGCTCCCATTAGCATTCATGGTGTAGATGTCCCAGTCTACGATGTTGTGGAAGGCGAGCTTGGTCCCGTCAGGTGACCATGTGGGCTTGCGATCATCACCAGCGTGAGTTGTGAGACGAACCAGGTTCGTCCCGTCAGCATTCATTACGTAGATCTCCTGGTCACTCTCTGTGCTGCGTTGGCTTACGAAGGCAATCTTGTCTCCGGCGGGTGACCACGCCGGCATGCCATCGGGGAAAGCATTGTTCGTCAGCCGCGTAACGCCGGTCCCGTCCGCATTCATGACGTATATCTCGTAATTGATGTCGTCACGGGTTGACGCAAAGACAATTTTTGTCCCGTCGGGAGACCATGATGGGCCTCCGTCACTGCCTGGGTCATTAGTGATGTTTGTCTGGCCGGTTCCGTCGGGGTTCGTCACCCATATGTCGTTTTGTCCGTTTTCCAATCGCACGAATGCGATCTTCCGGGCAACTGGGAATGCGGTCGCCACTGTTCGCGACGGCGGTAGTCCAGGTGGGATATGCGGTCCGGTGATTTGATCCGCGGAGCAGGCGACGAGCGCGAGCACGACGAGATGCAGCGGGACAAGTACGGATCGGCGCACCATGGCAAGGCTCCGTTGACCCTGTAACCAGAGTCAAGGTGAAGGTTCGGTAGATGCAGGACTCCAGCCTCTAGGGTTGGAGTCGACTACCTAGAGAAACGCAAAACGAGCGAAGTGCGGCCGATCGCGTGTCCTTCCCAGCTTGCGGGGCCTGTGCATGCGTCCTATGATTGGCTGCCGTTCTTACTATCACGACGCATTTTCCGGTGCGCAGCGCAAGTCGCAACCCAATCTCATTGCCGGAGCTCGGCAGCTCGAATGAAGTCAGTGCCGGGGCAGTAGTGCACTATTCGGACGCCTTTGGAGACGCGCGCTCGCTCGAGGCAGCCCGTGATCGCGCCGAGAAGCTTTACGAGTTTACCGCCAGTCTCTCCGTGGCGTCCACGCTCGTGGAAGTTGCTGATGCGGCAATAGCGGGTTGCAGGGTTGCATTTCCCAAATCGGTAGGCACGATAATCACCCGCCGCACCGATGATGGAGAATCACTCGAGATTCTCGCCGTGAGCGACCTGCCTGGACAGATCTTCGAGAACTGGAGGCGCTTCCCCGTTTCGAGCGATTCTCCGGTGGCGGAAGTGGTGCGTGATTCGAAGCTGATCACGCTCGAATCAGTGTACGCGTGGCAGTCCCGCTATCCGGATCTAGTTGAGCTCGTGGTTGAAACCGGACATCGGGCCCAGATAATATCGCCGCTGGTCGTTGCGGGGCACTGCATTGGGGCCATCGGCATCGCGTTCGACGAGGATCGGCATTTTACGGATGAAGAAAAGCTGTACGCGGCATCGATTGGACAGCAGTGCGCAGTCGCAATCGAGCGTGCAAGACTTTTCGAGCTCGAGAAGGAAGCGCGAAAGGCCGCTGAAAAAGCGAGCGGCTTCAAGTCGGAGTTCCTGGCTGGTCTCAGCCACGAGCTGCGTACGCCGCTCAATGCAATCGGCGGATACGCTGACCTGCTTGACATGGAAATTCATGGACCGGTAACCGCCGAGCAGAAAACCGCACTCGGAAGAATTCAGGCGAGCAGAAAACATCTTCAGGGTCTCCTCGATGGAGTGCTCGAGCTCACGAGGATCGAAGCCGGCGCGGTGCGCTACACCATCGAGCCGGTGCCGCTACGCGAAATCGTCACTACGTGCGAGATGCTCACCGCGCCTCAGATCGCAGCAAGAGGATTGACATATCGACGCACCGGAACGGCGGACGAGGTGATGGTTCTCGCGGATCCGGGGAAGCTGCGACAGATCGTCCTCAATCTGCTCACGAATGCCGTGAAGTACACGCCGCAGGGTGGAGAGATCGAGCTGTGTGTCGGCCGGGCCAACGAAATGGTTTCACTGAGCGTGAGCGACACAGGCGGAGGGATTGCTGCGGACATGCTCGATGTGATCTTCGAGCCGTTCGTTCAGGTCAAGCCCAGTGCAGCGTCACAAAGCGGGGTCGGCCTCGGCCTCGCGATAAGCCGCAAGCTTGCACGCGGAATGGGCGGTGAGCTGACCGCAGCGTCAGCGGTCGGCAAAGGAAGCTGTTTTACGCTGACTGTTCCTCAATTATTCGGATGAGACACCGACATCGAGTGAATCGCTAGCCGCTCGATCCAGCCGCGACCGGCCGGCGCAGGTGCTCGTTGAGAAACTTGAGATACGCTTCCGACGCCCGAATACGATTCTCTTTCCTCAGGAAGCCATGCCCTTCGTCTGGGAAAACGATGTATTCCACCGGCACGCTGTTTTTTCGAGCTGCCTCAACAAGCTCGTCGCTTTCAGCCTTCAGCACGCGTGGATCGTTGGCGCCCTGAATCACGAGCATTGGCCTGCGGATTCTGTCTGCGTGGAACAGAGGCGAAATTGCGCGATGGCGCGCGCTATCCGTTGCCGGATCTCCCATCTCATCGAAAAGAGCAAGCCGCTCCGCACCCCACCACGC
>DASROK010000320.1:0-3389 GCA_035646915.1 Gemmatimonadaceae bacterium | reverse complement strand
GGAGATTACAGTGATCGAGTTGGCCGTTTTTCAGTTACTGCAAACGCTGAACGCGATGACTGTAATCTCCCTACGCGCTAACTGATTTAAGGAGCGAGCTGTAATCCAAAAACGGTAACTTCCGGCCGGACGTTGAATCGTACATGCAACAAGTGACCGACTCCCCGGTTGATATACATACGTCGCCGGCCGCTCAACTCGAATTCACCAGCCGTATAGCGCTTGTTGGTGACCGGTAAAATCGGAGGCGGAAGAAAGGGCGGCTTGCACTGTCCGCCATGTGTGTGTCCTGAAAGAATCCAACCTTCATATCCTGTCCACACAGGCAAATCGACCGTGTCCGGATTGTGACTTAACACAATCGACGCACGCGTTGAATCGACGCGTGGGAGAACTTTGCCTGGAATGAACTCTCCTCCCCAGAGATCATCGAGCCCAACGATCTGAAGTCCTTCGACATCGACGAGCTCGTTCCGAAGCACTCTTATTCCGAATGGCGTGACAGCTTCAACAACTCGTTTCGCGATGTGCGGGTGATTCCAGCCGGGCCCATAGTCGTGATTCCCCGGAATGCCGAGTGTTGCGAGACGACCCTTTGGAAAATGCGGGTAGACGCGAGCGACATGATCTTCGAACACGCGCGGTGTGTAGCTGATGAAATCGCCAGTCATTACAACAATGTCCGGACGCAACGCTGCAACACGGTCGAATGTCCTGATCACGTAATCATCATCCACGCGACCGGTATGAACGTCGCTGATCTGAACTAGAGTTCGTCCAATCAGCGGCGCTGGAAGATTTCGAATGGGAAGTGGACGCCGAACGAGCTCGAGCCAATGTGGCTCGATCCCCCACGCATAGACGTTGAGCCCTGCGGCAGCTCCGATCAGGGATCCCGCAGTCTTTAGGAACAGGCGCCGAGTCGGCATTCAGGAAAGTACCCCGCTCGCTGGTGGCTGATGGCCAAGGTATTAGTACCATTTTGATACTAATGCACCCATACGCACGTTAGGCGGGTAATAGATAACGGCCCACGCACGACATTTGCGCTCTAAGCCAAGCCTTTCAAACCCCGAACAAGGCACTACCTAACACTCGCAGGCAAGCGGAGCGATCTTCACCGCCCGAACGAAGCGCCTGAGGAACCAAAAAATCATGACACGATATCGTCTACTGATCATCGCCACCGCCGGAGCCTTCAGCGGGTGCGCAACAACCACTCAGCAGCCGTCGACAATTGCGACAACAACAGCGTCGCCAGCGCCGACCACTCACAACGGTGAATCCGACGGCTTCACTTCAGCGAACCCATTCTACGCCGAAAGCGCGCTTCCATTCCACGCACCGCCGTTCGATCGCATCAAGGAATCGGACTACCAGCCCGCAATCGAAGCCGGAATGCGCGAGCAGATCGCCGAAATGGAGACGATCGCCAACCAGACAAGCGCGCCAACCTTCGACAACACAATCGTTCCCATGGAACGCTCGGGCGCACTTCTCACTCGCGCAACGAAAGTGTTTTTCGCGCTGACAAGCGCCAACACAGACAGCGTTCTCCAGCGAATTCAGGAAATCGAAGCACCGAAGCTCGCCGCACACGGCGATGCGATCTATCTAAACCCGAAACTCTTCCAGCGCGTGAAGTCGATTTACGACGCGAGAGCCAAGAGCAACTTCACTCCAGAACAAAACCATCTCGTCGAGCTCTACTACAAGAATTTCGTTCGTGCAGGCGCGCAGCTTTCCGAGGAGAACAAGACGAAGCTTCGTGCATTGAATCAGGAAGAAGCAAAGCTTTCCACTGATTTCCAGAACAAGCTTCTCGCCGGAACGAAAGCAGGCGCACTCATCCTCGACAGCAAGGACCAGCTCGATGGACTGAGTGAAAACGAAATCGCCTCTGCAGCCGACGCCGCAAAATCACGCGGCCTCACCGGCAAATGGGTGCTTCCATTGCAGAACACCACACAGCAGCCCGCACAGGCATCACTCAAGAATCGCGCGATTCGTGAGAAGCTCTTCATCGCTTCCACCACTCGCACTGAGCACGGCGATTCTAGCGACACGCGCGCAACCATCACGCGACTCGCACAGCTTCGCGCCGACAAAGCACAGCTCCTCGGCTACCCGACCTACTCGGCGTATTCGCTCGAGAATCAGATGTCGGGTGCACCCGCGCAGGCGCTGAAGCTCTTGCAGGGAATCGTTCCTGCGGCGACTGCGAAGGCGAGATCTGAAGCTGCGCAAATGCAGGCGTTGATCGACAAGCAAGGCGGTGGATTCAAGCTCGCGCCGTGGGATTGGCAGTATTACTCGGAGCAGGTGCGTAAAGCACAGTACGATCTCGACGAGTCGCAGCTCAAGCCTTACTTCGAGCTCGACAACGTTCTTCGCAACGGAGTCTTCTTCGCCGCGAACAAACTCTACGGAATCACGTTCAAGGAAAGAAAAGACATTCCGGTTTATCAGCCCGACGTCCGCGTGTTCGAAGTGACGGATTCGGACGGCAAGCCGCTCGCGCTCTTCTACGCGGATTATTTCAAGCGCGACGAGAAAGGCGGCGGCGCATGGATGGATAGCTTCGTCGACCAGTCAGGCTTGATGGGAACGCTGCCCGTTGTGTTCAACGTCGCAAACTTCACGAAGCCGGCGCCGGGACAGCCCGCACTTCTCACGTTCAATGACGTGACGACGATGTTCCACGAGTTCGGACACGCGCTGCACGGCATGTTCTCGAAGGCTCAGTATCCGTCAGTCGCCGGGACGAACGTTCCGCGTGATTTCGTCGAATTCCCGTCGCAGTTCAACGAGCATTGGGCTCTCGATCCGACGGTGTTCGCGAATTACGCGAAGCACTACCAAACGGGTGCACCGATGCCGGCCGCTCTTGTCGACAAGGTGAAGAAGGCGAAGACGTTCAATCAGGGATTCGCGACGACCGAGTATCTCGCTGCATCGCTGCTCGACATCGCCTGGCACCAGCTTCCCCCCGGCTCGCCGCAGCAGAACGTCGATGCATTCGAGAAGGACGCACTCAAGCGCTTCAACATCGACATGTACGAAGTTCCGCCGAGGTATCGCACGAGTTACTTCGCACACATCTGGGGTGGTGGGTATGCATCGAGCTACTACGCGTATCTATGGAGCGAGCTGATCGACGACGATGCCTACTACTGGTTCAAGGAGCACGGCGGGCTTACTCGAGAAAATGGCCAGAAGTTCCGTGACATGATTCTCTCGCGTGGCGGCACGCAGGAAGTTGCTTCATTGTATCGCGCGTTCCGCGGACGTGATCCCAGTGTCGATCCGTTGCTCGAAGAGCGCGGATTGAAATCGACTATACCAGATACCCAAAGTAAATAGCAGCAAGACGAGAGACGGCGGGAGCG
>DASROK010000319.1:0-2386 GCA_035646915.1 Gemmatimonadaceae bacterium | reverse complement strand
CGATGATTGCGCATGGACTGAATCGCGATCCCGTATTCGTTCAGACAGCATGGGCATCTCTCGAGGCGTCGGTAGAGCGCGGCGATTTTGCGGTCGGGCTTTCGGGACTCGAGGACCGCCCTGAGCTGCGTGAGCGTCATGCGGTGTCGCTTCCGTACTTCGAGTTTCGGGAAGTGCTCGCTGTGCGTCCCGCTGATTCAGCGCGTTACAAAAAACTTTCCGACCTCGCGAATCACAAGGTTGCGACACTCGGCGCAACTATGGCGTACCAGCTCCTGCTCGATGCGCAGCGCACGCACGGCGTGATTCCGGTCTCATATGACGATGATATTCACCCGTATTCGGATCTCGTTGCCGGCCGAGTGGATGCGGTGCTGCTCGATCACATCATTGCTGACAGATCGCTTCGCCGGACCCCGGGTTTCGTTGTGCAGCCTGTGCCAGTCGCGACTGGACATTACGTCGCAGTGTTCGCGAAATCGAATACCGCGCTGCGTGATTCGGCCGATGACATTCTTCGTGCTCGAATGAAGGATGGGTCGCTCGAGAAGACGTTTCGGGAGTGGGGAGTGTGGGACAGCACGCAGGTCGCGCACTTTGCGCGAGTACTTGGTGCGGAAAACAGCAACACCGGCCGAAAGCCGTCTGCCCTGAAGCCATCACCCGGAAGCTCCAGCTCCGTTGCCAGTTATCTGCCGGCTTTACTGCGTGCTGCAGCAATCACTCTCGCCTTGTCATTTCTCGCGATGGCACTGGCAGTGCTGGCTGGAGTTCTCGTCGCTGCGGGAAGAGTGTATGGGCCGATGTGGGTGCGAGCTCCGCTCACTGTCTATGTAGAAGTCATCCGCGGTACTCCACTCCTGCTGCAACTGTTCGTGATCTACTATGGATTGTCGTCTGTAGTGAAGCTGCCGGCATTTCTCGCTGCAGTGATCGGGCTTGGCCTCAATTACGCTGCGTATGAATCGGAGATTTATCGCGCTGCGCTGAAGGCAATTCCCCGGGTGCAGCTCGAAGCCGCACGAACTCTTGGCTTCTCCGAGCTGCAGATACTGAGACTCGTTCGCGGGCCGCAAGCCTTGAGACTCGCGCTCGCACCGATGACCAATGATTTCGTCGCTCTGCTCAAGGATTCTTCGCTGGTATCTGTCATCACCGTTGTCGAGCTCACGAAGCAGGCAGCGATTTATGCGACGAATATCGGAAGCTGGGTTGTGCCGGGAATTCTCTGCTCGCTGATCTATCTGATCTTCTCGCTTCCCCTGTCGCGTTATGCGCGGCGGCTCGAAAGCAAATGGAGCGTCGCTTGAGCGCGCTCTCGATCAAGGACCTGGAAGTCACTCGCGGAGCCCAACGTGTGCTCAAAGGTCTCGATCTCGAAGTCGACGCAGGGGAGATCGTTGCGCTGATGGGACTGTCGGGCGCAGGAAAGACGACTGTACTTCGCGCGGTCGCGGCACTTCAACCGTTCAGCGCAGGCTCGATAGTCCTCGAGGATGCCGCGCTCGAACCCGGGCCACTGCCGCCACAATCCAGACTTGGCGCGCTTCGCTCGAAAGTCGGAATGGTTTTCCAGGAGCATGCATTGTTCGAGCATCTCACCGTACTCGATAATGTCACACTTGCTCCGATTCATGCGAGAGGATGGACCCGCGACAAAGCAAACAGCGCAGCAATGCAGTGGCTCGAGTCACTCGGCGTAGCTGAGAGAGCGAGTGCATTCCCTCGACAACTATCGGGCGGACAGGCTCAGCGTGTCGCCATCGCGCGCGCGCTGGTGCTCGACCCGCATCTTTTCCTGATGGATGAGCCTACTTCGGCGCTCGATCCAGCACGACGAATTACACTTGCCGCGACACTCCGAAAGCTGACCGATGGTGGCCGGGCATTGCTGATCAGCACTCACGATTCAGATTTCGCCAAAGCGTGCGCAGACAGAATCGTGACTTTGGCCGACGGTCAAATAGCCCGGGAACAGTAATGAGAATCAAAATTGCGACTTTGATGCTGCTCACATCATGTCACGTGAACGTCAACATTGGCACTCCGGAAGCCTCGAAGGTAGTTCCAGGGATCGAAGTCTTCCTCTCTGAGGTTCCCGTATCGCTTCGCGGAAAACGCGTCGGGCTGATTACCAATCAGAGCGCGATTGACCGATCGCGCACTCCCGACATCGACCTGATCGCAAACAGCAAGGACCTCAAGCTCGTCGCGCTGTTTGCGCCGGAGCATGGAATCCGCGGCGTCGAAGCCGCGGGTGCAAAGATCGGTAACGAGGTCGACTCGAAGACGGGAGTTCCAGTTCATTCGCTTTACGGCGGGCAGGATCGCGCACCGAATGAAGCGATGCTCAGGGACGTCGATGTTCTGGTGTACGATCTTCAGG
>DASROK010000318.1:0-2295 GCA_035646915.1 Gemmatimonadaceae bacterium | reverse complement strand
TGATCGAGCCCTCGGTGAGCGATCTCGATCCGGTAGCGTGGGCAGAAACTCACCGCGACTTCATCGCGACTGAGTTGGCCCAACACGGCGCCCTGCTCTTGCGCGGCTTCGACGTCCCTTCAGTGGAACGCTTCGAACAGTTTATCCGCGCCACTTCGCCTGGTGCGTTGCCTTATCACGAGCGCTCGTCGCCGCGCAGCCAGGTAAGTGGAAATATTTATACGTCGACTGACTACCCGGCGGCAGAAAGCATCTTTCTACATAACGAGCTGTCTTACAATCTTCAGTTTCCATTGAAGATCTATTTCTTCTGCCTCGCCCCTGCGCGTCATGGAGGCGAGACGCCAATCGCAGACACGCGAAAAATCCTGAGGGCAATCGATCCGGACATTCGTGACCGGTTCGCAAAACGTGGGTACATGTACGCCAGGAATTTCGGTGAAGGGTTTGGATTGCCCTGGCAGGAAACTTTTCAAACACGCAACAAAGTCGAAGTGGAGCGGTACTGCTCGCAACGTGAAATCACATGCACCTGGCTCGACGACGACTGCTTGCGAACGACGCAAGTGCGCCCCGTGATCGCAAGGCACCCGCGAACAGGAGAACTGACCTGGTTCAATCACGCAACGTTCTTTCACCTCTCTACTCTGAATCCGGCGATGCGTGACTTCTTTCTTTCCGAGTTTACGGAAGAGGGATTGCCGAACAACACCTATTACGGCGACGGCTCACGCATCGAACCGGAAGTGATGGACCACCTCAGAAACGCTTACCTGCAGGAAAAGATCGTTTTCCCGTGGCAGCAGTTCGACGTGCTGATGGTCGACAACATGCTCGCCTCGCACGCGCGTGAGCCATACAGTGGCGAGCGCAAAGTCGTCACGGGCATGGCAGACCCGCAGCTCTGGAAAGATTGTTTACCCTCAACAACAAAAAACTAAGCCGGAGCGAAATTATGAAGGACGGCGTATTGTCCGCCATTGGCAACACACCGCTGGTCAGATTGTCGCGCGTAATTCCTGACGCGCGCTTCAAGCTCTACGCCAAATTAGAGGGCTTGAATCCCGGCGGCAGCACGAAAGATCGCCCGGCTTTTAGCATCATCCGTCACGCGATCGACAACGGCGATATCCAACCGGACACTGTGGTGATCGAGTCGAGCTCAGGCAACATGGGCATCGGGCTCGCGCAGGCGTGCATGTATTACGGTCTGCGCTTTATCTGCGTCGTCGATCCCAAGGCGACTATGCAGAACGTGCGTTTGTTGAAGGCTTATGGCGCACAAGTCGACGTGGTCGAGGAGCCTGACAAACTCACGGGTGAGTACCTGCAAGCGCGACTCAATCGCGTGAAGGTTCTGCTCAACTCGACTGATAACACGTTCTGGCCCAACCAGTATTCACATCGATTCAATCCGATCGCACATCATCAGACGATGCATGAGATCGTCACGGCGCTTGGCGGCGAGATTGATTATCTGTTTTGTGCGGCGAGTACATGCGGAACGATTCGCGGGTGTGCGGAGTATGTGCGCGATCACAATTTGCCGACGCGGATCTTCGCGGTTGATGCCGTTGGCAGTGTGATCTTTGGCGGTGCGAGTGGGAAGCGCTTGATTCCGGGGCATGGCGCGGCAGTACGGCCGGCGCTCTACGGGCCGGACATTGCTGAAAGATGTATTCAAGTCAGCGATCTTGATTGTGTGGTTGGCTGTCGACGACTCGTGCGTGACGAAGCGATTCTCGCGGGTGGATCGTCTGGCGCTGTGTTGAGTGCGATAGAACAGGTGAAGGATGAGATCGAGCCCGGCGCCATCTGCGCGGCGATCCTCGCGGATAAGGGTGAGAGATATCTCGACACGATATATTCGGACACCTGGATTGAGGAGCACTTTGGCGATGTTGCGCACTTGTGGGTGGAAGAGCGGACGGCGGTGATGGTGGCGACACGTTAATGAATGATGACGAAATTCTATTAATCAAAGGACAGGAGGTCGCTGACCTGCTCAATGGCCGGGAGCTCGATATCCTGCAAAAGGTGCGGTTGGCCTACGAGGCACACGCGCGGAGCGAGACCTCTTTACCTCATTCGACGTTTCTTCGATTTCCGGCAAACGACACTAACCGCGTCATCGCCTTACCGGCGTATCTCGGCGATTCATTCAACGTCGCGGGAATCAAATGGATCTCGTCGTTCCCCAACAACATCCGTCAAAACAAGAACCGCGCCTCAGCAGTTATCATTTTGAATTCGACTGAAACCGGCCGCCCGCGCGCGATCATCGAAGGATCGATC